>CAMCFM010000256.1 GCA_945874095.1 Candidatus Kuenenia stuttgartensis | reverse complement strand
GGCCAGCGTGGACCGGGCGATTTCAAAAAGTTTAAGTACAGCTCTGTTAAGGAACTAGAGCTGAAGAATCAACCCACTTTGCGGAACGAATCGTTTTCACGCTCGCGCTGGTCGAACATGGTCCGAACGATTCCTCGATAGAGCGTATTGCCTTGCTCAATCGAGACGTTGATCATTTCAATCGCATCCTTCAAGCTGCCCAGTGTACGGGTCAGATTTTCCTGACTCTGACGGTTCGACCGCTCAAATGATTGCTGGAATTGCGAGTTCAAAGACTCCACAGCGGCCGTCGTTCGCTCCACACTCTGGCGCACACTTTCCAGCACAGAATCGCCCTTGGTTTTGTGGGCAAGACCTTCCACATTGGCTTCAATTCGCTCCAGAGCCATACCGGAACGCATGCTGGCCTCGGCAAGTTTGGAGAACTGCTGACCAGCAGAACCCGCTTCAGCAAGACGCTGAGTGGCTGAATCCAGGCCGCTCAGGCCGGTCGCGAGTCGATCCACAGCGATTTGCAGCCGTTCGGTTTGAGGGCCAAGGCCGACACCAAGTGCGCGGGCAATTTCATCGACACTCTGGAGAAGTGCGTCCCAGCGCTCTTCCTGAGCCTCTTCATCTTGATTGGATTCAACGCTGATCTTCGTCGTGGAAGTGAGTGGGACAAGTGCCTGATCGACTACCCAGCGGTCAATTCGAGAAAGCAGATCCTCAGCCCTGCGAAGCATGATGGTCTGGGCGAACATCAGCGTTGCACTTAAAAACAGGGCTAAAAGTGTGCTATCAAAGGCAATCTGGAGGGCGGATGTCACGCTGGTCAGGTTGTTCATGAATCCGTCGAGATCTTTCACCATCGGCAAGACTCGGCTGATATTTGCCAGGGCCTTTGAGATCCCTTCCACAGTTCCGATAAATCCAATCACAGGAAGGAGATAAAGGATATAGCGAGATAAGGCGAATCGGCCAGCTTCGTGCTCTTGATCGAGGCCCGATTGCTCGCGGTTCAGCTCCATCACCTGCTGGAACTCGCCCAGACCGACCGATTTGGATGCGGACAAGAGCTGATCGAGGCGTCGCTCGGCAATCGACATTTCCCCGAACGGTTTCTGCTCAAGAGGTTTATCGTTCCCTGAGCGATTCATACCAACAGCTACTCTGCTGGCGTTCACCGCAAGAACCTGTGTTTTCAGTCGCTGGCCTGCTGCGATCAAACCATGCTCTTCTTTCCAGAAGTGCAGGAGTCGTCCACCCAGTGCCGCTAAGGCCAAGATGAACAAGCTGGTTCCGGCATATTGTTCCCAACCTCTTTCAAACATGAGGGTTGGGTTGAAGATCATAAGGCCAATGGGCAGCGACAAGGCCAGGGCCAGTGTTGCCAAAGCTCCAACATAAGGCCATCGCGGTGGTTGCGGCTGAGATGAATGTGTGGCCATGGTCTTTTTCTGATCCTTGGTGGGACTCGGGTGGACGACCTTTATCAGGGGCTAGGCCGCTTGCCCGGAAATTACCGGATTCGATCCTTCTCTCACATCGGAATCCAATGGCTGCTCACTTCAGTAAATTGAATGGGTTGTATGGCGTATGCGGATTGTGCCGAGCGGTTGGGGTGTGGAATTGGCCTGTTCGGTTTCCAGAGAATCTGATATCAATCTCCTTATGAAATGGCAGCCGAGGGGCTTGAACAGTCGGCCAAGGCCGATTTTGATCGCAAGGATGCGGTGAGCGATGATTCTTCGACGATGTTTCGCCTGGTTCCCGATCGTTTTGATCTGCGCACCGCTTAATGCTCAGCCACCGGCTGAAAGGCCGCCCCTGAAAGACCCTCAGTTGATACGCACTTCGATGATCTGGCAGTTGCCGGACGATCGTATGGGCGTACGGACAGCCCCGATCCTGCTACTGAGCCGCGATGATGTGGCTCGCGACATCGGTCTGACCAGCGATCAGCGCCAGAAAACCTGGGAAAAAATTGCCGATCTTGGCCGCCGAGCTGCCGATCTGAAAGGGCGTAACGATAAAGAAGTCAATGTCTTGCGTCGTTCAATCGATCAATCTCAGCTTGATTGGTTGCGTACAGAATTGAAGCCGGTACAGTTGGCCAGATTGACCCAGATTGACCTTCAGTGGGAAGGACCATCGGCCATCCTGAGCCGTCCGCAGGTGGCTGAAGCACTCCACCTGACCGCCGACCAGAAGGCGAAAATTCAAGCGATTTTTAAAGATGCGCCCAAACAGTCTGCAGACATGCCACCTTCGTTGGCCAAAGTCGACCTGACAAAACGGGTGTTTCGCGAGCTGGACGAGACTCAGCAACAGTCTTGGAGAGCGTTGACAGGCCCGGAATTCGGGGCCATTCCTCGCACGGCTTCATCGAAGTAAGTTATACAGCCACTGGTAAAAAAGCTGGGGACGTGTCAGACTTTTAAGAGCGAATCGTCCAGGTTCCGGATTCTGCAGTAAACCTCTCCCCCGTCAGTGTTGCCTTTGAGCAGGCTCTATGCTCACTCCGAGATTTCCACAATGGCGAGCTCTTCCTTAAAAAATCATTTTCTGGTGGCCCAAGAGGAGCTGACCGACTCGAATTTTGGCCGCTCAGTGGTCTTTATTTTTGAGCATGGTCCTGAAGGGGCTGCCGGGGTTGTGATCAACAAGCCCAGCAAGTTGACGATCGAAGAGCTCTCAGACAAAATTTACTCCAGCAAAATCGAGTGGGACAAGCCGATCCTGATCGGTGGGCCTGTCTCTGGCCCTTTAATTGTAGTGCATCAGGACTCGGACTGGGCCGACGATGAGATCAGTCAGGAAGTCTTTCGGACAGTGGACCCAGACAAGATTCGCCACATTCTGGAAAGTCAGCTGGAGCCATCAGTTCTGATCGCAAACTACGCCGGCTGGGGACCGAATCAGCTTGAATCGGAAATCGAAGAAGGTTCCTGGGCGATTCTTGAAGCCTTGCCCCGATTTGTGTTCTGGAATGAAGTCAAAGATCTCTGGGATGTCCTGATGGCCGAATGCAATGTCCGAATCCTGAGCCGTGTCCTGAAAATTCGCCGATCGCCCAACGATCCGACAACCAATTAAGGTCAGATTCAAGTCAATGGGTAACATACGGCTTCTATAGGAGTTGCATCGTCAGCCCCAAAGTTTTGTCAGGCTTAACCGGCAAGATCATCAAGTTAGGCATGGATTTTTTCAACCAATGTCGATTTCGTCACTTGCTGAATCGCTGGAAACGATGTTTAATTATATAAGGGCGTCTGCCTGAATCTCCCACGCCCCTGCCCTCCTTCTCCAGACTGTCTTTCAGACAATCTGGTTGCCCCAAGCTGCCGGAGCCTAATCCCATGATTGATTTAGCACTTTCCAACTCAGGATTCCGGGGACGGCGGTTCTGCGATGGGGCATCGCGTCGTCAGTTTTTACGCGTCGGTTCGTTGGCCATGGGCGGCTTGAATCTGGCCCAACTTTATCAGGCTGAAGCACTTGCAGCGAGCCGTGCTGATGGTCAGATTGCTCCCAAGCGTCATAAGTCAGTCATCATGGTCTATCTGTCGGGCGGAATGTCCCATCAGGACACGTTCGACCTTAAGCCGAATTCACCTAAAGAGATACGCGGTGAGTTCAAGCCGATTCCGACCCGAGTTCCCGGGATTGAATACGGCGAACTTTTGCCCAAGATGGCAAACATTTCCGACAAAGTCGCTGTAATCCGCAGTCTGGTCGGTTTCCGCGACGAGCATTCGAGCTGGCAGAATCTGACCGGCTTTACGATGGGCCTGGCGCAAGCCCAGGGCAAGCCACACTTTGGATCAGTAACGAATCGCGTTTTGGGCGCAGTTGATCCAGTGGTTCCACCATTTGTCGACCTGTTCCCAGTCATGCAGCACAAGCCATACAACCCTGCGGATGGAGGGTTGCTTGGAGCCACCATGCGTGGAGCCAAGATGAGTGGCGGTGATCTTGCCCTTTATCAGCAAAAAGAAGTTTCAGGCGACCGATTCAACCAGCGTACAGGCTTGCTCAATCAGTTCGATGCCATGCGTTCCGGCTGGGAATCGAACTCTTTGGAAGGTATGGACACAAACTATCGCCGTGCGATGGAAGTCCTTCATTCGTCAAAAGTTGCTGACGCTATGAACGTTGAAAAAGAAGATCCCCGAGTCAGGGACAGGTACGGTAAAGGTTCGTCCACCCACCTGGGTGACGGTGCCCCGATGTGGAATGATCAACTGCTGATCGCCAGACGACTTGTCGAGGCTGGATCACGAGTGGTCACAGTGGCTTATGGCTTCTGGGATACCCACGGCAACAACTTCAGCCACCTCAAAACCCACATGCCACTTTTCGATACCGGTATCTCGGCACTGATTGAAGATATTCATGCCCGTGGGCTGCAGGACGATGTCGCTGTGGTCGTTTGGGGCGAGTTTGGCAGATCTCCGAAAATCAACAAAGACGCTGGTCGAGATCACTGGGCACCTGTCAATTTCGCCCTGATGGCGGGTGGCGGTTTCAAAGTCGGCCAAACCATCGGCGCCAGCGACAAAAACGGCGCCTATGTCTCATCACAACCGATTCACTATCAAGATGTTCTGGCCACGGTCTATCATCACCTTGGGATTGATCCCCACGGGTTTGTGAACGATGTCTCTAACCGGCCTGTACCGATCCTGCCAAGCACGGCTCAGTTGATCCGCCAGCTTGTTTAAAACAGATTAATCCTGCTCGACTTCTGAATCAGCATCGGAATCGTCTTCCCAGACCAGAATCTGGAGCAACTCGTCCGTACCGATCTGGTCCATCAGGAAGTCGATGGCTGCCGACGGTTCTCTTAACCGCTTCGGCTCAAAGGCCAGCAATCCGCGCCGCTCTGCGCATGGCAGGCAAATTTTTTCGTCATCTCTCATGAGATGTATTTCACCATCCACAATTCTGTGGTAGTGTGTTTCTCCAGGCTGGGTCATATAACAAAATAGTCTTTCGCTACCGATCTTTAAGGTGACTCGCCAACCAGATTCCCTTAAAAAAAGTCGCGGTGTTTTTAGAGCCGCTGGGACTGGCTTTTGGGCCTTTGACGACCTCAAAATCGGTGTACTAAAATCGCTTGTATCAACTTTGGGCACTTCGGGTTCGGATTCTGACATTTTCTACGTACCTCTTCTGGGATGTTCTTATTTTAGATCAGATGTACCAGAAAGCCTAGAGGCACAAGGCTTCTCACGATTTTATTCGCGCCGTAACACGCTCTTCAGCCAGATTCCATCGATAAACGCCAGGTTGGCTGCGATCATGACCAGGCTGAACTCCCACAATCCGAGTGTGAGACCGATCCCCAGATGGAGTCCGATTGTGAGCATCAAAATGAGTGGTCTCCACGATTTAGGCCAGATCAGAACCGGGTAGGCAATCTCTGTCCACACGGGAACGTGCGTGGCGAGTGCTGTCAGAAACCTGTTCCTGCCCAGCGTCTCCAGGATGGAAACTCCACGAAATTCGGTATTTGCAGCCAGGAAATACGAGGCTGTGCCGTTCCACCAGGTTTCGCCCAAAAGTTTTGAAAGGCCAGCCGCCCCGTAAATGATGCAGAGTTGCATCTGGATCAAACGGATCGCAACGGAACTCCGTAACCGACTGTTAGTAGAGGGAATAAACTCACTTCGGCGAGCTCGACGCTGATCTATCGAAATCGATTCACCACCGGTACCGGTCACGGCCAGATAGAGAATGAAAGTGCTCAGGACAGAGTCAAACCCGAACAGCATTATGGGCAGTCGGCGCATCGTCGAATAGACGAAGATCCATGTCAGTAAACCAGTTACGCGGCAGTAAGCCCCGATGGTCCAGGCCAGTATCAGGAGTAAACCAAGTCCGTAAACCGGGCCAGTGAGTGATTGTGGAATAAAATCCCAAAGGCTCCATCCCCAAGGGATTGTACTATTTCTTAAGCCGATTGCGTCGGCCTTGGGCAACCAGCCTTCCGGGCCAAACCAGTCCGTGAAATCAAGGCCAATGACGATCCAGTTCCAGGTTGCAAAAAGGCCAAGTATCAGTCGGATCGGGCCGAGCATGGTCCCATCCACCGGAGTGGTGATAAACGATTGCCAGTCGGACCATTGTTCTTTAAGAAATCGGCCGGGATATTGGGCCGCTTGTTGGATGATCAGTCGCATTTGAAGGCTCCCAGCGATTCAATGGGCGTGTTGAATTGTTCGGCGTCAAGATCTTTGAGAGTCAGTAACTGACCCTGCCTCAGGGCGTTATCGAGCGCAGAGGGATCGGGATGCCGGTGCACAAAAAGCTCGACGGATTCACAACCCGGGACACTCTTGCCAATGTGTCTGGCAAAAGTCCGAGCCAGAACTGGCGAAGGGCGATGGTTTTCCGGTGCATTCAACTGACGCTCATATTCCGACCAGAGTGAATTTGCGAGGGCTAGTTCGCGCTGGAGCCTGAGTCTGGGCCAGGTCTTGCGATCAGGAATCCGTTCTGTCTTGTACGACACCCGTCCATCTGCATCGCGAATTTTGAGTTTTGCGGTGATGATCGCCGTGGGAGCTGGCCTCGGCGCATAGAAACGGTAGCCTTGCCCCAAGTCGAAAATCTGAAAATATCCAAGAAACTTATTCGCCAGCGACTGCTCCAGGATGCTCGACGGCTGGGCCGCAAATGCCCCTATGAGGACGATCGCGATGTGAATCCCGACCAG
>CAMCFM010000255.1 GCA_945874095.1 Candidatus Kuenenia stuttgartensis | reverse complement strand
TGGCACAACCCACGCAGCAGCAACGACCTGCGGCCCGGTGGACGGTTCAGTTATCGCATGGAAGCCCGCGATGGCAGCTTTGGGTTCGACTTTGAAGGCACTTACACTCAAATTGTTGCCCAACGGCTTATCGAATACGTTCTGGGCGAAGACCGCAAGGTCTCCATCAGCTTCGAGCCGACCGAGTCCGGCGTTCAGGTTGTCGAAACTTTCGAGACCGAAGATATAAACATCGCCGAAATGCAAAAACAAGGCTGGCAAAGGATCCTTAACCGCTTCGCCGCTTATGTCGAAGGCAAAAGTATTGATGCCCGCGGCACAACAATCGCAAAGCACATTTTCTAGGCGGTTCAGACAGCCACTCAATCGAGGTGTTGCCGTGCTCTGCTTGCCGCTGGCAGCATCGCCACAATTGCAACGCCTCTGACGTGGCTCGCTCGAATCAAGTGGCCATTCGCTTTTGTTAATTCAAATCAGCCAGGCGTTTTTTTAACGCGATCCCGATGAGGGCATCAAGCCTGCATTGTTTTGCCAATGTAGGCTTCGCCCCCTGACCTGACTCGCGTGAATCAACCAACCAGCCAACAAACCAACCGGGGCTAGCGCCAAGACCGGCTAGAGTCCCGCGGGCGTTATTTCTAGCCTGATTCTTCGGCAAATTCATGGTGCGGGGTCAGACTCTGTGGTAGATTGATTGATTGATCTCGAGTCAATTCCATCAAAGACCGATTCCGACGCCCTCATCCGGAGCCTCACCGCCATGCCAGGATTGCATTTAGGCCGATTTGATATCGACGCCACTGTCCCCATGGGCCATCCTTTGTGCGGCGGATGGATCAAGCCTGCTACTTTGGTGGACGACCCTCTGAAACTTCGCGGTGTGATCATTCAAGGGAATGATGCTCCGATTGTTCTAGCTGCAATTGACTGGACCGGCATTTGCAACAATGCTTATTTTCAAATCAGAGATGCCATCGCCTCAGCGGCCCATACCACCCCCGATCGTGTCAGTCTGCACAGTGTGCATCAACACAATGCCCCTTTTTGCGAGCCTTACGCCAATACGCTGCTAAAGAAATACAATGCGTCTGGCCAGACTTACGATGAAGTCTATTTCGCGAATCTGATCAAACGCACCTCTGAGGCTGTCAGGGCGGCATCCAACGACGGTAGGCCGGTGGATCAAGTGGGACTGGGCCAGGGTCGGGTCAGCCAGGTGGCTTCAGCCCGGCGAGTGGTTGGTCCGGACGGGAAAATTCTTTACAGCCGGACCAGTTCTACGACCGATCCCAAGGCTCGTGCAGCGGCTGAAGGGGTGATTGATCCTCAATTGAAATCGGTTACTTTTGCGAGCGGTGGGAAGACTCTGGCCCGATTGTATTTCTATGCCACCCATCCGATGAGCTATTATGGCGACGGTCGCGTTTCGAGCGATTTTGTTGGTCTGGCCCGTGCCCAGCGCGACAAGGACGAACCCGGTGTATTGCACGTTTATTTCACGGGCTGTGCAGGAAATGTGACGGCTGGGAAATACAATGACGGCTCTCATGAAAATCGGCCAGTTCTGGTGGGCAGAATGCATCAAGGCATGGTGGAGGCCGATAAAGCTGGCGATTCCAGCCTGGAAACGATCCAGTCGATTGGCTGGAAGACTTTGGCACACCGCTTTCAGGCCAACGAAGATTTCGACTACGACAAACTTGAAGCCACAGTTGCGGACTCGAAAAACACGACGACAATGCGTCATCGCAATGCCATGTTCTGTGGATGGCTCAAAAGATTGCAATCGCCAAGCCCGATCCTTCTGGGCCGGTTGGACATCAACAAAGGTTCCGTGATCACTCTTCCAGCTGAGACTTTTGTGGAATATCAGTTGGGAGCTCAGGAACTGAGGCCCGGCGGATTTGTCGCCTGTGCAGCTTATGGAGACGGTGGCCCTTGGTATATTCCGTTGGCCAGGTCGTTTGGAGAGGGCGGTTACGAGCCGGGCGTTTCGTTGGTCAGCAAGCAATCTGAGCCCCGATACCGCAAAGCGATTGCCGACCTGCTGGCCAATCGAGGTTGATGAACCGAGTGGCTATCCGCACAATCCGGATCCGTATATGATAGGATAGAGAAGTCCGTCATTCGGCGGGCTACTCTGACTTCAATATCATCATTCAACCAAAAAAAACGGCTAAATCATGGACAAGCCATTCACCTTGATCGTGTTGATCGGCTTGACAATCATCGCCATTTGGCCGTCGATGGTGAACGCACAGGCTGAACTGACAAAGAATTCATCTGCGACGAAAGCGGATTCGGGATCGACTGAAGTCACGGACGATTTTTTACAGTCGATTGCCGACCATCTCTCGGTGGTGCGTGAGCAGATGATCGACACAGCATTCCCACTGGCACGTCGCGAAGCGATTGCATCTGAAACGCTGGGCATGTTGAGGGGCAAGGTGGGTGAGTCTCCGAACACGGAGGACGCTTTAAAGGTTTGGTCGATTTTAATTGATCTGGCTGAGCTGTTCGGGAAAAAGCATCCAGGACACCCGATGTCCGATCGGTTCAAATTGACCATTGCCGAAGCCTGGTGGCAACGGTCGCGATTATTAACGAAAATTGAAGTGGCCAGAAACCCGTCGAGCACCGTCGATGCAGGCAAGATGGATCGCGAAAAGGCTCGCCAATTATTTGAGAAAATGGTTGTCAGCAATGGGCCTGCCAATGATCAATATTCACAATCTGCGAGATATCTGCTGGCTCAATGTTTGGCCGACGAAATTTCAGCGTCGCCTAAGATAGACCCTGTAAAAGCCGTTCCTGAGCGTGAAAAAATCCTCGAACTGACCAAGAATCTTGATTCTGATTCGCTTCTCGACTGGTCTTATTTAATCAGGGCTCGGACCATGGCCGATTTAGGCATGTCGGAAGCGGCCAGGACAGAGCTTGAAAAAACCAGTGAATCGTTTCGTCACAGGAATGGTGCTGCATGGGCTGATGTCAAAGTGGCAGTCCTGGCGAAATGCAATCGGTGGGATGAAGCCGACCATTTCCTGAAATCGACCGATTTACCGATAAGTTTATCCGCCAGGCTGAGAGTTGCATTATGGGCGGATCGTGCCACCAAGCCTTTGAACGCTGAGGAGCTGAAGACGGTTCAGACAGCGGTTTTCGAGTCGATGGAGAAGCTGAAAGACAAGGACGATTCCGATGCTGTTCAAGCCAGACGCATATTAAGTCTTTCAAAAATTCAGCCAAAGGACGATGCAAAGAGTTCAGACTGGTCGAATCTGGCAGAATCTTACGTGCGAAACGGTCAGCCAGAGCTTTCGGCAATGGCTTACGATAAGGCAGCGGCACGGGCTGTAGCGGAAATGAATCCGGTTTTAAAGATGAAATATCAATTTCAGTCAGGCGCTGCCTGGTTTAAAGCGGGGAAGCCAAATCAGGCTCAGCAACGAATGAACCAGGTGGTGGAAAGTTCTGATCCAGGCGAACTGGGGCCAAAGGCGAGCTTGATTCGGGTGATGAGCTTGAAGTCGATGGGATTGAGTGGCCGGGACACCCTTTCGGAAGCGATTCGGACCCACCTTTCACGATTTTCTGATGATAAGATGACGACTGGAGAGGTGCGCTGGATTGAAGGTGAATCCGACCTTTCTGTGGGTGGCCGGGAGGATGCAATGATCGCATGGGAAGCGATCGCGCCAGCTCATCCTCGATGGATGGCCGCCCAATTGGCGATGTCGAATATCGGCCTTGAGAGGCTTGAAGAGCTTGTTTTAATTTCAGATATCAAAGAATTTGCAACTCAGTGGGAAAAAGCGCGGCGGCGTCTGGAACGGGCCCGCGATTCGGCACCAACTTTGCAGGACAAAAATACTCTGGAGCTTGCGATTGCCCGGATTGACATGACCCCTGGTTCGGATCGAATTGAGGCAGCACGCCAGACTTGCTTGAGATTGATGCCCGTTTTAACCAGAGATTCACAAAGGCAATGGGCCAATGCGATTCTGATCATGACGGACGCATTGCTCAGCCGATCGCTTGATCTGGAGACTCGGCTGAGCCAACGTGACAAGTCGATGGATTCGAGTTTGATCCTCGACATGTGTCGCGTGATGGACACATCGGCCCAAATGATTGATACGGAAATCACTCGCCGGCAGCTTGGTTCAGCCATGGCCAGACTGGCGGAAAGTCTTCCAGTCAGTGGGCCCGAGCTGAACACTGCGGCTGATAAGGAGCTTGAACTTCGTCGGATCCGAGGCCTGATCTATGCAGGGCAGCCTTCCTCTGCGGAACCACGGCTGGATCTATGGATCAAGGCGAATCCGAATGTTAAGCCAACACTACTATATGCCGTGGCGGATGCTTTACTAAGGTTAAATGCGACCTCAAAAGCGATCCGTTACCTGAGCGAGTGGGTGGATCATGAGCCAGAAGGCACCACCCAGTGGTTTTTGGGCCGTCTGGAATTGGCTAAGGCTTTGTATCGAGAAGGCCGCGATAAAGAGTCCGCCAAGCTGATTGACGCCACTTTGCTGCTCTATCCTGACGCAGGTGGGCCAGGGTTAAAGAAGCGATACGACAAGTTCCGTCGGTCTCTCAATAAATAAGCCAGATGGATCAAGAGGAACGAGCTTTTCAGGTCATTCCGCGAACTCCAGATCTGGCATTGGTTACCGTCAAATCTTCCAAATGACAGAAATAATCACTGCTGATCGATGGTGTCAGCATCCGTCGCCCAGCCTGGGTAAACCGCCGGCGAACCAGGCCGATAGGCACGGCCTTGGGAGGAGAGGTTCGGGAGGGTGTCTTTCCAGGGGAAGTTTGGGTAGGCCACAGCATTACCTTCGCGCAACATGGCAGGCCCGCCACCAAACCCGGTCGGCTGAAGGACTCGAACAGGCTTCATCTGACCACGACTGGGCGAGAATGGTCCATAAAGGGCGAGCGAATCGCGTTCATCCTGATCCAGAGGCGTGTAACCGCCCCCCATCAGACCATTCCCACGCACCCACATGGTCTGATTTGGGACAAAACTGCCGAGCATCGGCGACGGAGCGACCGGCTCGCTGGGGCGCTGAACCCGTGCAGAAGTCGGGCGGACTCCAGAGTAAGCCTGAACCTCTTGTGCGGCCCTCTTTTTGAACGGCCATCCACCAGCGTAACTATTTGTGGTGAATAGGCTTGAAATCAAAATCGCCAAGCCAGCCTGAGCCCTGATTCTGGGTGTGAATAAAACAGTCATGGGGCAACTCGTTCCTGATTGATGGGTCGAACAGTGGGTGCTTATCTATGTAAAATTTACAACACAAAATGACTGTCGGCAGGATTCACTTGGAAATTTAGAGAATTTATAAAAAATTTACGGATTAGCAGAGCTGTGACTGACACTCAGTTCCCGATATCGAAGAAGAACTTCGCGTTGTTTCAAAAACGCGTAGTCATGGACATGAAGGGTAAGGCAATGCGAAAGCCCGATCCGAAGGACCGGGTCTCGAAACCGAACGCAATAAAGATATTACGCGGAATTGCCTGACGGATTCGTACCGGATAATCTCGCATGTCCCGACCGGCGGCGGCGGGCCAAGGCAGCAATCACGCCGGAAGCGATCGCGGAAAGGGCATAGGTGGATGGTTCAGGAACGGACACGGCATTGCCAACCAGTAAGTCGTTGACTGTCACCCAACTGGCCGAGGTCGACAGTGAGAGCGATGTGATTGAAGTATTGTTGGTGGAAACAAAACCGATGAAGTTCGTCGATGAACTGGTCGTGACGGAAGAAGCGGCGGCACCTGCATTGAGATTTGCATTGATTGTGCCGTTGACTTCGGAACCATTGATATTTGTCAGAAAGAAGTATCCACCGATCGCCGTAGGGCTTCCTGCAAACAAGGAGAAATTGATCGAATTTGAAGCATTGCTGGTCGATAGCCAGACATTCCCTCCGCCTGGCGATGGATTATAAAATGCACTGCTCGAGGAACCTTGAAATTGGTTGGTTCCTGAATTCAGAATGATTGGTGAAGCAATAGCCGTGTTCACAGCCAGCGTGTTGAAGGTTTCCGTATAGTAGCCAGGAGCCAACGCCGCCAGAAATGCGTTTTTATCGGTATAGACGTCAAAATCGGCCGCCGAAACGGGGCCGATGACACCAATAACCAACGCAAACTTGGCCAGATTCAGTGCAGTACGGATCGACGCAATCATGATTATAAACTCCATCGTTTAAGACCTGTCGAATGGTCTGAATTCGTGAAAAGACAAGGAACCAACTTTCGGGAAATCCTCGAAGACCAAGCCTATTGATCTACAAATAGACAATGGTTCTAAGTTAATACAACTAACGGATAATCATTGACAGTTGATTAACATCCCGGAGATATTCAACAAATTTGAGTAAATTCGACACAATTTGCTTGCCACCACCAAGCCATTTGTTAGATTGCTTCTTATACCAGTTCCCACCTGCAAAAACCGGCTCTCACCAAATCACGAGGTCTCCCGTGGCCAAAATTGTCGTTACAGACTACACATTCCCTGCCCTTGAGGTCGAAGAATCCGTCTTTCAGCCACTCGGCTTCGAACTCGTCAGTGGTCAGTGCAAAACCCCTGAAGCCCTGATTGCTCTGGTGGCTGACGCGGATGCCGTGATCACCCAGTTTGCCCCAGTGAATGCCAGCGTGATTGCGGCCATGCAGAAGGCCAAAGTGATT
>CAMCFM010000254.1 GCA_945874095.1 Candidatus Kuenenia stuttgartensis | reverse complement strand
CAGATACCCGTCTGCCTCTGGTTCCTCACGAAAAACAAAACTGCCGACGCCAACCGCGGCTTCCGCGACCGCCGCAAGCAGACCCTTTTCATCGACGCGCGAAAAATGGGCACCCTGATCGACCGTGTCCACCGCGAGCTGACCGACGCTGACCTCCAAAAAATCACCACCACCTATCACCACTGGCGGGGAGTCAAAGGCACAGGCCAGTACGAGGACATCGCTGGCTTCTGCAAATCGGCCACCACCGCCGAAATCGCTACTCATGGGCATGTTCTCACCCCTGGCCGATATGTCGGTGCCGAGGAAGTCGAAGACGATGGCGAGCCGTTCGAAGAAAAGATGCCGCGTCTTGTCGCCGAACTGCACGCCCAGTTCGCTGAGTCGGCGAAACTGGAACAGGCCATCAAACGCAACCTGGAGGGCCTCGGTTTTGCCCGCTAAAAGAAGCCCTCCACACCCGCGTTGAGTGGCGACTTCGAGTCGCTGGTGATCACCATTGCCCAGATTCACCATGGCGCGAGCGACTTGTTTTGATTCACCCGCCATACCCCATCCCCCTCAAATTCGCCTTGATGGCCTGCTCCAGTTTCGCGGACTCGGCGAACTGAATACCGTCGATCCAGACAGCCACAATTTCCAGGTCGTGGAAGGTTTTCTCAGCGAGAGCTTTCAAAACCTCCTCGCCCGCTTCAATTGTGGCACGAGAGATCTGGCTTTTTGAGACGCCCACGGTATGAGCCATCTCGGGAATGATACCGGCGTATTTTCTCGTAGAGAATACTGCGATAATGATTTGCAGCATTCGGTCAGCCAGAGTCGCATCGCCGCTGTTCATCACCTGATAGGCAGGAATTTCGACTTCTCCTGACTCGCTTGGTTTTGGGTTGCGGTCTCGCAGACTTGGCTTTGAGACCTGAAGCTGAAGTTCCTTGAGCATGACACGCCCACCCTGTTTGCCATAATAGGCGATGTCACGATCAGTCTTTTTAGCTTGCTGTTTTGGTCCAGCGACTTCGTCTGCACTCATCATGAGATTGGCTTCGATGGTGGCTCTGCCCATGGTATGAATGAGGTCATCAAGAGCATATTCGGCATGGAGAGCAGGTCGAGCATGGGGAGTAGAATTTGGCCATCTTTGGCGGGGAACTGAGCAATATTGAGAGATTTTGGCAACGGATCTTGTCGTTCATATGGACGACTTGGTAGTTTCTAGGCCTCGGTGGTGGCTTCAGGGACCAGGTAAGATTCTGACTGGCGATCATACGTTATCATCGAGTCTTTGTCCGCCACCGACTTTCAACCTTCCACTATGAATGGGACAATCTCCATTGCGCTCAGTGGATCGGTGGAGTTGGAAGTAGATTCGACTGAAGCCCCTGGAACGTTCAGGCCAGAGTCGATATCTCAGGTCGCCAACCTCCAGCCCTCGTCTCGACAGAGCGAGCTAATCTCTAGCAGGGCCTCTGGATGCTCGTGCGACTCGATCCAAAGCCCGGTAAAGCAAGCTCGGACATATTCTGCCAGTTGTTGACTCAAACTCATTCAGATTCTCCTATGTGTCGGTGCTGTTGGTGCTGTTCTGATTGCTGGTAAAACGCGGTCTTGAGTTGCTCGGAAATCCGACTTCCCAAAGCCTTTTCAATAAAGAGGCTGGCCATGCGGCATCCCGATCCCTGGAAACCCAGAGTTTCGACCTTGGAAGTGCCGTCCGGGCTACAGACCGAACGGATTTTGATTTAAGGTTTTGTGCTGGTTCGTTTTCTACGCAAAAAGTTTGAAAAAGAACCAGCCGAGCGGTGTCTAATTTATATCTGAAAATATCCAGAACGAGGATTATAAACGATGGAGGCTATAGAAGCTGATGAACTTGGGAGGCTGTTTGACACACATGCTCCTGCCCTCGTTCTTTACGCCCGACGCCGTTCATCACAAGCGGAAGATCTTGTACAGGAGGCGTTTATCAAGCTCGCCAGTCAACGGTCGCGGCCTTTGGATGTTGTCTCGTGGTTGCACTGTGTCGTGCGGAATGCGGCCATGAATGAAGCGAGGTCAGCCCGGAATCGACGCAAGTATGAGCAACGCTCTGCCAAAGACGAAAATTGGTTGTCCACCAACGATGATCGATTGGATGGTTCCCTAATGGTGGAATCCCTGAAACAACTTGACCTGGAAACCCATGAAATCATCGTTGCCCGAATTTGGGGTGGGCTGACATTTGAGCAAATTGCTCAGCTACAAAGTCTATCGCTGGTAACTGTCTATCGACGTTATCGCGATGGGCTCCATGAGATCAAAAAAATGACGAAGGAAAGGGAGATGAAAAATGGTGGTATTTGAATTCGACGATACCCTGGCCGAGATGGAAAAAAAACTCCGGCGTTATTCTCCGGCCGTTCCAAACCTGAGCCGCGACCGACTGCTTTTTGAATCAGGAAAAATGGCGGCGAGTTCTAGACTTAGGACGAGGCTGTTAGTCATCACAAATCTTTTACTCGCAGTATCAACACTGACTTTAACTTATTCACTGATTTGTTCAGAACAAATCCAATTCAAATTGAAAGAGGAACTTGCCAAGGTTCGTTCCGATCAAGATTTAGAATTGATGATCTCCGAGAATGAGCCGGTCGATCGGGAATTGCAACCGACAAGTTATCTGGCCCTGATGCGACAGGCCGATCTTTATTCTTTGGATCCGATGATGACCGATTCGCCCCATTCCGGTGCTTCGCCAGCCGTCTCAACTCCTGAGCCTGAAACGAACATTTTAAGTGTTCGGTCCAGTTTGGAATTCTAAAAATCCTGATTCATTCGACCAGATATCCCATTTAAACAGGTGCATTCCCATGCGATTCAGTCCAATTCCTTCCGCCTCGCTCACGGCCTTTATCTTGGTCTTCTCCATCGGTACTGTTCCGGTGCAATCGCAGATAAAAACTGTTGAATTGACCATCAGCGGTTCGCCGGAACCTGTTCCATCGCTGGCTTACAGGCTTCTGCATAACCATGCGGAATTGAAACCCGGCGATGCCGCGCCAATTTATCTACGGATTAACGCACTGATGAGCCCTGAAAGAATGAAAGATCTCAAAAACCATCCCAAGAACTGGTTTGATCGCCCCATTGACGCGACAACTTATTCTGAAGTCCGAGATTATGTCAAAAGCTGGGCATCGCAATTACAACAGATTGAATTTGGTGCGGCTCGCCGCGATTGTTCCTGGAATTATACGCTCGAAGAACAGAGGGAAAACGCTTTTGAGATCTTGCTACCCGATGCTCAGCAGTCTCGACAATGGATGGTCGTTCTAAATCTAAAAGCAAGAGCTGAAATCTATGAGGAACGTTACGAAGAGGCTGCCAAAACGATCCGAACGAGCATTGCGTTCGGGCGGCACGTAGGCCAGGGGCCGTTTAGTGTCAATGGGCTTTTTGGGTTTTCTATGTTGGGGTATAATTGCATCGTGCTTGAGGAATGGGTTTCCAAGCCCGATTCGCCCAATCTTTATTGGGCTCTGACCGCACTTCCACGCCCCTTGTTAAGCATGAGAACCGTAGTTGAACAAGAACTGATCTTACCGAAACTATTGCTTCCCGAGATGGTAGTTGGGCCGGAGCCGTTGACGGTTGCGGAATGGGACGCCCGGCTTGTGCGACTTCACAATCGGATCATCGCCTTGCGAGACAATCCTGCATTTGGTAAGGAACCCGAAATTGCGGAAAGGTCGAAAAAACCACTTGAAGATTATCGCGAATGGATTCTTCCGGAAGCGAGAAAATTCGCAGAGAGTCATCCCAAGATGAAATTCCAGAGTGATTCCCAGTTGATCGTGACGTATATCTGGCAACGATATCAGGAACTTTACGACCACCTGTTCAAATCCTATTATTTGCCACTAGCTGTAAGCGATCCGTTTCACAGGGAAGCCATGAGGAATTTATTTAAGACCTCAAAAGGGCCACTCTGGTTTTTATATCCCATGCTTGGAAATGTCGAAGGGATGTATTCTTCTGAGGCTCATTTGGAACGCCGCATCGCGATTCTGAGGATCATTGAGGCTTTGCGACTTCATTTGCAAACCAGCTCAAAACTGCCTGAAACACTTGCGGAATTGAAAATCGTTCCCATACCGGCCGACCCATGGACCGACCGAGCTTTTGATTACGAAGTTTCTGGAGATGTTGTGAGTCTGGGAAATTTCAAAGAGAAAAATGGATATAACTTCATTTACAAAATCAAAGTGAAAAAAGATTAAAGATCATGTCGAAAATCACTTTCAGTATTGGGATGATATTCGTTTGGCTCATGCTGGATTTTGTGGTGAGGCTCTTGAATGTCCTTCGGACATAACTATTCATAGATGTCTCCGCTGGAGCCCAATCACATCAAAACCGGAAGTTTTTTCTCGCCCGTTCCTTAGCTGCGGGCGGCTTTCGACGTTGACATTAGACACCTCTACTTGTTGTTGAGCAAATTGCTCATCGACCGCCTGCTGACAGGCCGCAAATGCGCATTCCCATCAGTGTCGGGTTGATTGATGAAATTGCATTTGAATGGCATCAGCACCGGCAGCCCCGCGGTTGATCGACACATCGCGCAACCGGCCCCGGAAATGATCGTGAACGCCATGGCCGATTTTCAGGGTTGCATTTGGCTTCACGTTGATCTGCCCAGCCAACTCGCTTTTCGTCTCGCCTGCCAGACGACCGTCCAGGAAGAGTTTCAACGAAGCTCGATCACGCACTGCAACCAGATGGTGCCAGCCGGGTCCAACCGGCTTGTCGATGGTGCAGGCAAGGCCTGACTGATACGAAAAAACCTGGCCCGAGGGGAGCGTACCGCAGAAGAGCCGGCCCTGGAATTCAGCCATGCTCCAGGCTCGGCGATATTTGACATCTGGCGTCGGGTCGGTTTTGCCGGTCGTCAGCCACTTTTGCTGGCCCAGATAGCGATAAACTTGCGCCGAGGGCAATGTTCCGCCGAACAGTGAACCATTATGCACCGCCAGTCCCATGACTTCCAGTTCCTCGCCCAGACGGCCGCAGTCGATCCAGCGGTTGGCCGCCTGAAGCCTGTAAACCTTACCCTCAGGCCATGTGGATACATAAAGTCCTCCGCGATAAACCGCGAAGCCGTAGGTTTGAGTGTTGGTGCCCACCTGGCCGAAATCGGTCCATTTATTGCCGTCAAATACATAAACGTGGCCTTCATCATAGCCGGTTGCGTAAAGTTTGTCGTTATGTACCGCCAGGGCTTCGGGCCGCTTGCCGCCCGGGGTTGGCAGGCTTTGCCACTGGCCGGGCTGTTCCATGCGGAAAAAACCGGCCGGGCGGTAAAGCGAACTGGCATGAAGCTGGTTTTGAAATACAACCAGGCCGCCCACAGCTTCGATTGCGGGTAGTTTGCCGGCAACGGACCACTGGCCGGCATTGTCCAATTTCAATATTTCCCCACCCGGGGTTTCATTTCTCGATTCTTCCAGCGCCGAACCGGCCAGGCGGTATTTACCCGTTCCGGCATAAAGTTCACCCTTGAAGACGGCCAGCGACGTGACGGCGTTGGCCCGAACGGGGGCATTGGTGTTGATCCACTGATCCGGTGGCTGGAAGCGGAATACGCCGCCCTGACTGCCCGCCTGAGGGTCACAAATACCCGCGTAGAGGTTGCCGTTGTGCACCGCCAGGGCATGCACATAAGTGGCCTGACCGGGGCGGCCGTGGCTGAGCCAGGCGGGGGCGTGGCGATTGTCGTTGATGCCAAAGCTGATCTGTCGATGGTTTGAAGTGCTGTGCACCAGGCCACTGCGGCTTGTGACGGCCAGCGACCAGCCTGTCTGAGATTCATGATCAAAGTGGTTCACCAGGTCGCCCGGCAAGTCATCGTCGGCACCGTCGATATTGAACCAGAGACTCGCGTTGAAAGCGTCACGGCCCGGTAGCAGGCGATCCGGCACCGTGGCCTCAACCAGGCTTGTGCGGCCATCCCAGACCGATGCCTGCCGTAGATCGCCCCTGTGAGCCGCTTCAAATTTCAATCCGGCGGACTTGGTGGTTTTGACGCCTTCGCCAACGGCATCGGCATTTTTCGTCAGGGGCCAGAAGGCGAGCCGTTCAGTCATTTCCTGCGAATATACAACCTGCGAGGGAAAAATGATTAATAGTATGAAAATGGAAAAAGCGTAAAACAAACTGTATTTGGAAGTTGGCTGCTGTTTAATAGAGGTCATATTAAGCCCTGTCAATCTAGGTGAGTGAAGTCCACTTTGTTTGTACCGCAAATTGTAGCAGAGTCGAGGTTCGAGCTACAGGCTACCAATCAAATTTTAATGGCTCGCCAGCCGTTCAATTTTTCGCCCTGTTTTATTACCCTACTGAGTTCTGGTAAATTACGGTAGTTCCGAGACACCAAGGACCATCCCAGGAGAAGCCTTCGGAACTAAACCACTCCACGCCTGAGGTGCCCGGAAGCCTCCAGCTCATCTCGATGGGCGATAACTCATTCGCGCCCAATGTTTTACCCACGGACTGGGCCGCCGGAACAATTCAGTCAACCCCCCAATCACTCTCAGAAACGGATTTCTGTGGCCCGGCCCCATGACCTCGTTATTACGCATAAGTCATAAAACCCGAATGCATCGATAGATCAATGGATTTGGTTTGAGGGCTGAAGGCCCGTCCCATACCAGCCTTGGGCAACGCCCAAGGACGGCGTAAGCCACTACAAAA
>CAMCFM010000253.1 GCA_945874095.1 Candidatus Kuenenia stuttgartensis | reverse complement strand
TCGGGATCATGAAGCAGGGCCTGAGCCATGGAAACTCTCTGTCGGTAACCTTTTGAGAGTTTTCCAATCGACTTGTTGGCCACCTGTTCCAAAGCACACAAGCCGACGACTTCTTCGACACGACCTTGCAGATAGCTGCCATGAAGCCCTCTGGCTTCACCAAAAAAGTCGAGCAGTTCGAGCGGAGTCATGTCAGGATAAAGCGGGCCGTTTTCAGGCAGATAACCGAGCCGTTCGGCTGCGGCGATGCGGTCTTCGGACACATTCACCCCCGCAATTTTGGCCGTACCGCTGGTCGGCGCCAGAAAGCCTGTCAGGAGCTTCATTGTGGTAGATTTACCGGCTCCGTTTGGACCCAGAAAAGCGACGACCTGACCGGCAGGGATCGAGAACGTCATGTCTCGAACCGCGATAAATCGGCCATATTGCTTCGTGAGTCCGTCAGCGATGATCATTCCTTCGGCGGACATCCGTTCAGTGCTCCCAAATTTCAGGAAACTCAGCTTCGCGCATCAAGCTCGAATTCAGTCGGCCTGATTTGCGTACCAATCGTTGAACAATCCATTTTATAGGCATAATTGACACCCCTCGTCAACACCTTATAACGCACGTCTTTGAACTTCTTGCCGTATTCTCTTGCAAAATCAGGAGTTTAACGGCCTTTGTCTGGCCTCATCAAACCTGCCACAACGTCGCAATCCAGAGCCGCCAAATCGCCACGAATCAGCTTCAAATAGGCTACGGCACCCATCGCCGCATTGTCCGTACAAAGCCACATCGGAGGTGTGAAAAGTGCCACCTTTTGCCTCTGGCACATTTCTTGCAAACTCGCTCTTAAAAGTCGGTTCGCTGCCACACCACCACCCATCACCAATCGTTTATGCCCTGTCTGCTTCAAAGCCTGACGGGTTTTGATCACGATGCTTTCCACAGCTGCAGCTTGGAAACTGGCTGCGAGATCGGCGATAAGCTGAGGCCTTTGTAAAGGATCGTCCGCCCGTGTCTGATTCGCTTGAAACGCTCTTAGGACGGCTGTTTTCAGTCCTGAATAGCTAAAAACCAATCGAGAATCCTGCGAAAAAGGGCGTGGAAAATCAAACGCTTTTGGGTCGCCTGACTCCGCAGCCCTTTGGATGACCGGTCCGCCGGGATATCCCAGCCCAAGCAAAGTCGCCACTTTGTCAAACGCTTCGCCAACGGCATCATCCAGTGTACCGCCCAGCCACGTGGTGTCGAGTGCTGTTTGACAGTCCAAAAGCGTTGTGTGGCCTCCGGATACGATCAGCCCAAGGCAAGGAAAAATCTCTGAGGATGGGTCTGCCAACTGGGCTGCATAGAGGTGAGCCTCCATGTGGTCATATGTCAAAAGAGGCTTGTTCAGCACCAATGCCAGCGTTTTTGCGACCGTTAAGCCAACGACTAAAGCCCCTACAAGACCGGGCTTTGTGGCGATAGCAACAGCATCTATGTCAGGGTAATCAAGATTTGCGGCATCAAGGGCTTGGCGGATCACCGGCAGGATGGCTGTAAGGTGAGCTCTGGAAGCTATTTCTGGAACCACTCCGCCAAATGGTCCGTGCAGATCAATTTGGGATGTCACCACATTTGACAGGCATTTAGGGACGGGCAAGGGACCGTCCAGCGAAGCGACTACCGGCCAAGGGCATTCGATCAAGGCTGCGCTGGTCTCATCGCAAGTGGTCTCAATCGCAAGAATGCAAACGGTTTTGGATAGTTCTGTTGCGGGGGCCATTAAGTTCTCGAACCATGATTTGAGATGACAGGCGTTGCCAGAAGCTTTTCCAGTTGCTCAAGTGCTTGCAGAGGGTCGCACAACTGAATGGCACGGGCAGGGCCATGCCTGCCAAGATCGTCGCGTAATTTGGGGTCGTGAATCAAGTCCGAAAGTGTTTTTGATAATACGAAAAGATCGTCAGGTGGAACAAGCCGGCCACACTCAGGCGTGATGATCTCAGCAGAACCCCCAAAATTTATGCCCACACTGGGCAGACCGGCTGCCAAGGCTTCCACAAAGGCAAGTCCGAATGGCTCTGGGGCAAGGTTTGGCTGGCAGTGGATGTCTGTGGCTGAAAGGATATCGGGAATGTCTGATCGCTGACCAATAAATCGGATCCGATCCTCGATTCCAATACTTTTTGCAAGCTCTTTGAGTTCCTCAAGAAAAGCCAGTTCTTCCGGTTTTTGAACCCCACCTACGATCCAGCAAGTCCATGCTGGGTCGGATTTCAGATTCGCCAAGGCATTTAATAATAGGGTCTGACCCTTCCACCTTTCAAATCGGCTGAATTGGGTGATAACCACGGAATTCAAATCAGTGGAAAACTCATTGCGAATTCGAACTCTGGTTTCAATTGGCTTCTCAGAGAGTTGAAATCGGATGACAGGATAGATCACAGCGTTTACCTTGCGGCCAAAATGAGTTTCAACGCCTTTGACGGTGAACTGGCTATTTGTGATGATGAAATCGGGAGGAAATTTTGAGGCGTAAGACTCAAGCCGATTCTGGCCACTGATAATATCGTGATTCCATAATGCAATGGGTATTTTTAACTTGCGGGCTACAGGCGAAGCAAGCCGAAAGGTCCATGGAGCATGCGCGACGATGCTTTTGATTTTTAATTGCAAAATAGCCAATTTCAGCCGATGACGGGCACGCCAGATGGTCCATGGATAGCGAAATCTGCTTTTCCCAAGCATGACAGGGGGGCGACCCATGCTTTTCAGGTCGTTGCTTAATCGACCCTCAAAACAAAGAGCGACATGATGTCCATACGAGTTGCTAAAGCGACGTTGAATTTCTGCTTCAATCAAAGCCAGAATGTGAGTTTCAATCCCACCAAAGAGATTACCGGCATAAAT
This sequence comes from Candidatus Kuenenia stuttgartensis, assembly GCA_945874095.1. Classification (GTDB taxonomy): domain Bacteria; phylum Planctomycetota; class Planctomycetia; order Isosphaerales; family Isosphaeraceae; genus QWQI01. Next base: position 3,874 of record CAMCFM010000253.1, on the reverse strand, counting down.
ATGGAGAATCATGGATCTGGATTTGAATTTAAGGAAGGGGGGATGAATTATGGATTGCCAGCAGATTATCAGGAACTAAAAATTGAAAGAGTGTGCCAGGATGATGCTCCTGACACACTATTTGATAGTTTTCAATCGCTTGAAATCATGCGTTAGGCTGAACTTTGGATACGGTTCCAAGCTGTTTGACAATTTCGGCGGCTTTATCTCGCTGCTTGTCGACAAACTTGGTCTGTTCTTTCTGAGTCTTTTCCTTAGCTTCAGCCTCTTTCTTGGCACCTTCGTCGGTCTTCGACTTTCGCTTCCCGAAAGTCACAAGATCGAGTTCACGACGGCCAATCATCCAGTCAAAAGTCTCTTTATCTGTGAGCTTGACTTCCATATTAGGGTTCGGTGAAACTCCCCATTCGTCACTCGATTTGGCGTTCTTGAATCGGTGAATGTTCTTGCCGGAAGGTCTCCAGTATGTGGCGACAGTAAGTTTCAGAACACCCTGACCATCTTCCATCTCGACAATATTCTGGACAGAACCCTTGCCATAAGAGCGAGTTCCAACCACTGTGGCTCGCTTGTGGTCTTGCAGGCACGCCGAAACAATTTCTGAAGCGGATGCCGAATTGCCGTTTACCAGAACCACCATGGGAACATCGGTCACCACCTTGTTCTTGTCGGCGTCAAATACGCGTTCCACTGTGTTTCTGCCCTTGGTGCTGACAATCTTGCCATCACCGACAAACATATTGGAGATTTCGACAGCGGCTGGAAGTAATCCACCTGGATTATTGCGTAAGTCGAGAATCAGGCTCTTCATACCCTCTTTTTTAAGTTGCTCCAGAGCAGCACGCAGTTCCTGCGCTGTCTTCTGTGCGAAACTGGTCAGACGCACATAACCAACCTTGGCTTGAGGGTCGAGCATGAAGTCCCAGGAGTCGTCCGGCTTACGGTGATCGCCAAGCACGGTCGGGAGTTCGATAATCGCGCGATTGATGACCAGATCTTCGGATTCGCCATCGCGGTGACGCACTTTCACCTTCACGGTGGTGCCGGGGCGACCCTGCATCAGTTCCGTTGAACGATCCAGAGTCATGCCTTCCGTCGATTGACCATCAATTTCCATGATCACATCTTCTGGCATAATTCCGACTTCATAAGCAGGTGAGCCCACCAGAGGTGCAATCACCTTGAGCCGATTTGAATTATCGGTACCGACCTGAATCCCCACACCACCAAAACTACCTTCAATCTGGCGACGGAACTGCTTCCATCCGGACGTATTGATGTAGTTCGAGTGCGGATCCAGGTTCTGGAGCATCCCGTTTAAAGCGGATTCCAGCAACTCTTTACGTTCCACAGGGCGAACGTAATTCGCCTCCACTTTCTCCACGGCATCGACAAACTGGCCGTAAAGTTCCAGCATTTCGTCTTTGGGTTTGGCTGCGTCTGTCTTCGACCAGAGGCCGAGTGCCAAACATCCCACCAGAACCAAGCCGGAAGCGAGCCTTCGAGTGATCATGACTTGTTCAACCTCTCAGGGGAGCGTGAAGATGCGATGAAGTTCTGTTAACTTCATCATATGCTGAATTCAGTAATTCCTACAAGCGATATTTGACTGATCGTGACCGATCTCAGCTTTTCATAGATATGTTGGCATACCCATCAGCCGTTTTTTTAAGGCCTCTATTCCTGCAACAGGCGCCTCGCAAGTCTTTCCCTGGCAGATATATGACGTGATCTGACCAGCTTGGGCCGTCCGCTGCTGGGCAAGCTCAAAGTGGTCCAGAACGCCTGCAATATTCGCGACCGTCACCCGACCGGGCAAAAAGCGTTTCGACCACAAATGCCTGGCGTGCTTATAGTCGTCCGTTGCAAGTGGAGCCACCAGAACCACTTCCGGGCCATCGGCCAGCAGAAAGTCGAGCGCGATCAGGCCCTGTCCAGCCGCCATCGGGTAACGCTTTAAAATCGCAGTCATGCTCTTCAGCGTTTTCCAGGCTTGATCGGTATATTTTTGATTGCCCGTAATTCGCCCCAGTCTCGCCAGAGCGGTGGCAGCCAAAGAGTTGCCTGATGGAGTCGCGTTATCCTGATAATCCTTGTTTCTCAGAATCAGGGTTTCGTGCGTTCTACCTGTATAGTAGAAACCGCCATCGACCACGTCGCGAAACTCCCGAACCATAGTCTCAGCAAGCTCTTCAGCCCAGTCGAGCCATTGCTTGTCGGCACCGGCTTCAAAGAGCCTGACGAGTCCGTCGATCACGGCTGCGTAATCATCCAGATAGGCATTGAACCGGGCTTGTCCATCCTTATAAGAGTGCAAAAGAAGTCCATCCGGGCCGATCATTCTACGCTTCAAAAATGCGGCACAGTTCTGGGCGCCTAGAAGATATCTAGGCTCATCTAAAGTCCATGCTGCGTCAGCCATTGCGGCCATGGCCAAGCCGTTCCAGCTGGTCAGCACCTTGGTGTCTTTACCGGGCGGGATTCGCGTTTCACGCACTTCTAAAAGTCTGGCACGATCCGATTCCAGCTCCTTGCGAAGTTGCTCCTCAGTCATCCCAAAACTATTTGCCGCCTGATCCATCGGCTTGATGAGATTGAGAATGTTGTGAGATTCCCAATTGCCGTCAGGGCTTACGTCGTAGACAATACAAAATCGATCGGCTCGTTCCGGACCAAGCACAGTCTCGATTCCAGACTTCGACCAGACATAAAACTTGCCCTCCTCGCCTTCACTGTCGGCATCTTCCGTTGCGTAAAAACCACCCTCGACCGGATCGGTCATTCGGCTCAGCAGATAGTCAAGTGTTTCACGAGTGACTCGGGCAAAATCTTCCTCGCCCGTCAGTTGATACGCTTCTGTATAGGCTGAGGCGAGAAGAGCGTTATCGTAGAGCATTTTTTCAAAGTGAGGCGCGAGCCATTTCGCGTCGGTGGAATAGCGAGCAAAACCGCCACCTAAGTGGTCGTAAATTCCGCCCCGAGCCATTTTGTCGAGCGTGTGGCGTACCATATGCACGGCGTGAGCATCGCCGGCGCGGGCTCCGTGTCTTATCAGAAAACGTAAGTCCATTGGGTGTGGGAATTTTGGAGCTTGGCCAAACCCTCCATGAACAGGGTCGAACTGACGTCTCAACGCCACGGCCGCAGCCTCAAGGATCTCAATTCCAAGTGGTTGCTCTGAATCCACTTTCGGTAGTTTGGCGAGATCTGCCAAGTGGGCTGTCATGTCAGCGGCGGAATCTTCGATCTCTTTTTTGCGACTCTTCCAGGCTTGTTCCACAGAGAGAATCACTCTCCGGAAGCCTGGCATACCATGTTTGTCCTCTGGCGGATAATACGTTCCACCAAAAAATGGCTGTCCGTCAGGTGTCAGAAAAACGGACATCGGCCAGCCGCCGCGACCGGTCATGGCTTGAACAGCACTCATGTAAATCTGGTCAATGTCTGGACGCTCCTCGCGATCGACTTTGACGTTGATGAACCGCTCATTCATCAGTTCGGCCATGGCCGGATTCTCAAAGCTCTCACGCTCCATCACATGGCACCAGTGGCATGCCGAATAGCCTACCGAAAGAAAAATCGGCTTGTTTTCAGCACGTGCACGGGCCAGGGCCGCTTCACCCCATGGATACCAGTCCACGGGATTATGAGCATGCTGAAGCAGATAAGGACTGGTCTCGGATACGAGCCGGTTGGGCGGATTTAGAGGACTGCCGGAGTGTTCTTTGGCGGACATTTTTTAACCGTTGCGTATCTATTGGGCTATGGGAATGGCTTTTGATCGAGCTTTTTGTGGGCAGGCCAACGTCAGCTTCGCTCCTGAATTATCATTATAGTAAGGTGTCCACCCTTATGTTCATAAAATCATGGATTG
>CAMCFM010000252.1 GCA_945874095.1 Candidatus Kuenenia stuttgartensis | reverse complement strand
ACCCGGAAGGTCTGGATCTGCTGTAACTCTTGTGAGGAAAAGCTAAAATCGAATCCCGATAAGTTTCTGGGGATCCCTGAACCAGCCCCAACAGGTACGGTTTTGACCATTCCCGAATCGTCCGTGATCGACACCGGCACTCGAAAAATCGTTTATATCGAAGCCGAGCCAGGTGTTTTTGAAGGCCGGGAAGTCACTTTAGGAGCCCGTTCAGGCGAATTTTATCCCGTTCTTGATGGGCTCGAACCAGGCCAGCAAATCGCCACGGCCGGGTCATTCCTGATCGATGCCGAAACACGATTAAACCCCGGTGCATCAGGGACTTACTTTGGGTCCACCAAGCCATGATTGAAACCATCATTGAATGGTCGATCCGCAATCGGCTTGTTGTCATCCTGACCTCCCTCGCATTCGCCGCCATCGGCCTCAGGGCCTACATCACAATGCCGGTGGATGCGATCCCTGACCTTTCCGAAAATCAGGTCATCGTCTTCACTGATTGGATGGGCCGAAGCCCTCAAGAGATCGAAGATCAGGTCACCTATCCACTTTCAGTGAACCTGCAAGGTCTTGCAGGTGTGAAGGTTGTGCGATCTTCGAGCGAATTCAACTTCTCGATGATCAACGTCATCTTCGACGACTCTGTAGACTATTATTTCGCCCGCCAGCGGGTCGCAGAACGCCTCAGCCTGGCCTCCACTTACCTGCCTCCCTCCGTCACTCCCTACATGGCTCCCGACGCCACTGCCTTGGGCCAGATATTTTGGTACACACTTGAAGGCGATGGAATTGACCTCGGCGAACTTCGAGCCGTTCAAGACTGGTTCGTCCGCTATCAGCTCAACAGCGTTCCCGGAGTGGCTGAAGTGGCGGGCGTGGGTGGAGCCCCCCGCGAATATCAAATCGACATTGATCCCAACAAACTCAGAGGCTTTAAAATCAGTCTCGGAGAGGTCTATTCTGCTGTCGGGAAATCAAATGCATCTGTCGGTGGTCGAGTGGTGCATCAGGGAAATGCTGAATATCTGATCCGATCCATCGGCTGGGTGCGTGGCCTTCGCGACGTGGAAACCATTGTGGTGGCTGAACGCGGTGGAGTTCCGATCACTGTAGGCCAACTTGGTTCCGTTCAAATCGGGCCCGGGTTTCGTCGAAGCGTGCTGGAAAAAGACGGCCGGGAAACGGTAGGCGGTGTGGTTCTGATGCGGTTTGGAGAAAATCCACTGGAAGTGACCCGGCGAATTAAATCTAAAATTGAATCGCTCCAGTCAGGGCTTCCTGAAGGTGTCCGAATCGTTCCATTTTATGACAGAACTCCATTAATCCAAAATGCACTTGCAACCGTAACGGACACCGTAACCGAAGAATTGATTATCTGTTCAGTCATGATTCTACTCGTGATGGGACACTTGGGCGGAGCCATGATTGTGGCTGTCACACTGCCTCTGGCCGTGCTTTTCAGCTTTTTTATGATGCGTCTGTTTGGAATTCCTTCAAATATCATGAGCCTTGCTGGAATTGCCATTTCCGTTGGTATTCTTGAAGACCAAGCCGTCGTGATGACCGAAAATGCAGCCCACCACCTGACCAGAAAATATGGCAAAAATCGGGTTGTTGGTAATAACCTCGATATTATTATTCCTGCATGTCAAACAGTAGGCCGACCAATTTTCTTCTCCGTCCTGATCACGATTCTTTCATTTCTACCTGTCTTTGCATTATCGGGTATGGAAGGCAAAATGTTTCATCCATTGGCCTGGACCAAAACATTTGCATTAATCGGTGTTGCCATACTCGCCATCACACTGGTTCCTGCTCTCATTCCATTATTTTTAAGAGGCAGGATCAAGTCCGAAGAAGATAGCTGGCTGATCCGCACCATGACTGCCATTTTCAAGCCCATGCTAGGCTGGCTGATGGACCGGCCAACTCTTGTCTGCTGGCTGTTTGCCGTGATTCTCGGGTGTGGTTATCTGGCATCGACCCGACTTGGACGCGAATTTATGCCCTCCCTCGATGAAGGCACCATTCTGGATATGCCTACAAGCGTTCCACGAATGTCAGTCACCCAGGCAACCGACGACCTGAAAGCCCGCGACTCGATTTTAAGAGCCTTCCCTGAAGTCGCGAGCGTTGTGGGGAAAGCCGGCAGAGCTGAAACGGCGACCGACCCATCGCCTCTCGACATGATTGAAACGATGGTCAATCTTCATGACCGATCGCTATGGTCCAAGCGTCATATTCGTTATGAAGAGATCCGGCTGCTCACCAGCGAAGCCCACAAATCGCTTATTTCCGCCGGAATTTTAAAAAATGCCGACGACCAGAACTTCATCAACGATGCCTCTATGAAACTTGCTGAACAAGTGGAATCTGCCCTTCGAGATCATGCCCGATTGCATTTAGCCAGATATCGCCCAGAGCTCGGAATTTTGCTGGCCGATGAAGCGATAAAGTTCATCCTCAAGGGATACGGAATCAGCACATCAAAAGCTTCGCAAAACATGACAGTATGGGACCCGTTTCAATCCGAAATGATCAAGAAATATGCCAACCGGCTTGCAGTTGATCCACAAGTGACAGATCTAATGCAACTTGCCGAACAGGTACATTCGAAAATTCTGGAGCTCAAATGGATTTCCAACTCGTCTACAGAATTTATTGAAGATCAAAGCCTTCTATTGAGTTTAAAATCGGGGGCTGGGAGCCTGCTGGGGATCCCGAAAAAGGACTGGGTTCATCGACTCCATGAAAAACTTGTAGAGAATCGCCATAAACTCCTTCTGGCAGAAACACGCATCCTGAATTTCAGCTTGTTTGACCTGGCCGTCAACTATGCACCAGCCTCATCTGTAGAGTCCATTTCCACACTCGCAAACGAGCGGGGACTATTGAAATCAAAACTCCCTGAAATGCAAGTGTCCGCTTTATCGAACCCATTACAAAAAGAGTTTGCGAGCCGATTATTATTATGGCCATTATCGAAAGACGAACTCGTAAAAGAACTTGACAGTGTATTGCAAACTCCCGGATGGGGTAATATCTGGACCCAGCCCATCATTAACAGAATCAACATGCTGGCCACAGGCGTTCGAACGGATGTAGGTGTGAAGGTTTTTGGCTCCGACCTGAATCAGATTCAAAACATCTCTCAGCAAGTCGCCGCCATTTTACGAGCTATCCCTGGGGCAGTGGATGTGGTACCCGATCAGGTGGTTGGTAAAGGTTATATTGAAATTGAAATCAATCGCGAAAAAGCCGCACGTTTCGGCATGAGTGTTGGTGACATTCAAAACGCAATTGAGGTGGCGCTTGGCGGAGCTTCTGTTTCCATGACAGTGGAAGGCAGAAAGCGATTCCCGATCCGGATTCGTTATGGACGCGACTTTCGCGATGATATTGACTCCATTCGCAACTTATTGATTTCATCCAATTCCGATGCGATGCCAGGAAACGCAAACAGTGCCATGGCAGATCGCAATAATGCAACAACCAGAAAACTCCAAGTCACACTCGGTCAGGTGGCTGATATCAAGGTGACGGAAGGCCCGTCAATGATCAAAAGCGAGAATGGCCTTTTGCGCTCTTACGTCCAACTGAACGTGCGCGACCGCGATGTGGTGGGTTTTGTCGAAGAAGCGCAACGTTCAGTCTCCAACGCTGTGAGACTTCCCCAAGGAATGTATCTGGAATGGTCAGGAGAATTTGAGCATCAGGTGAGGGCCAGAAAAACCCTCCAGATTGTATTTCCAGCCGTTACGGGAATTATCATCATTTTATTATATCTCACATACAAAGACTGGTCAGACGTGGGCCTGATCATGCTCTCTGTGCTTGGAGCACTGGCCGGGGGAGCCATTTTCCAATGGCTTTTTGGATTTCGATTCAGCGTAGCAGTATGGGTGGGCTATATCGCCTGTTTTGGGATGGCCGTTGAAACCGGTATCGTCATGCTGGTTTATCTGCGTGAAGCGATCGCCGAACGTGGCGGACTAGAGCAAATCGGTTCCGTTGCCGAACTCCGAGAAGCCGTTTTGGAAGGCGCCATTCACCGACTGAGGCCAAAATTACTGACAGAGGGAACCACCATTATCGCGATCGCCCCTATGCTTTGGGCCGACGGAGTAGGCGCGGAAGTCATTCGCCCGATGGCCGCACCCGTGCTGGGCGGACTGCTGGTAGCCGACGAAGTGATCGATGTCTTTCTGCCAGTTCTCTATTTTGCTGTCCAGAAACGCAAGTGGAGGAAACTTCGTGGACTGCCGTTTTATGCGGATATTGACCACATAAAAGAGACTCGAATAACCAATTCTGACGAAACATGACTTTACAATCCTGACTATCAAAACATGTTAGTTTAATTGGTTTTTCTAAACAGTTTGCCTGAAAATGACTATAATAAACTAATCATTGCAAAAAGCTCCTGAATGGATTGGGTACCAGACATGTCAACGGAACGTAAGGGTGGCGGAAACCGCAAGAAAAAGCCGGTTGCTGAGATTTCCGTGACAACCCCACCTGAGGCCGTTCCGGAATCTACACCTGAGGAATCGACACCTGAGGAAACATCGTCTCAGGAATCCATTCCGGCTATGGTGAACGATAAAAATCGTGGGACTCCGGAGGAAGAGAATCCTGGTCCGAAAGCGAAGGTTCGAAAGTTCCCTGCCAAGCCAGGCGTTTATTTGATGAAAGACGCTCAGGGACGCGTTGTTTACGTGGGTAAGGCCAAGAACTTACGTGCGAGAGCGGGAAGCTATTTTCAGAAAACATCGGAGACCGACCCCCGAATTCGTGACTGGATTGGCGAAGTCGTGGATATCGACTTCCTTGAAGCGGAATCCGAAGTGGACGCCCTTCTGATGGAAGCCCGTCTTGTCCAAGACATTCAGCCCAAACATAACGCTGAACTTAAAGACGACAAGAGTTTCCCTTATTTACAGATCACCACCGGCGACGACTTTCCGCGAGTGAATTTCACGCGACAGCCGGCCGACCGGGGCGTAAAACTTTACGGCCCGTTCCCGCGAGCCAAGAGCCTGAGGGGTGCGATCCAAGTCCTTCAAAAGATTTTTAAGTTTCGCACATGCGAGCTTGATATTGAGGAAGACGACCCGCGCTGGAGGTGGTTCCGCCCCTGCCTGCTTGCATCGATTGACCAGTGTACGGCACCATGCAACTTGAGGATCGACAAAGCCGCTTATCGCAAGGATATACGTCGACTGATCATGTTTCTTGATGGCAAGAAAGGCGATCTGGTCAAAGAAATGAACGAAGAAATGCGTGAAGCGAGTCGCGAAATGAGATTCGAAGCCGCCGCTCGCATTCGAGACGAACTCAAGGCAATAGATTCGCTCGCCTTACGCGGTGACCTGCGTACGCACGCCCAGCCAGAAGTCTTTTACGTTGACCCGCGAAAGGGCTTACGTGGCCTGAAAAAGATTCTGGGGCTGGATGAAACCCCCAGACGCATTGATTGTGTGGATATCGCCCACCTTGGCGGCTCGGAAACGGTGGGATCGTTAGTCACTTTTGTGGATGGGCTACCATTCAAGCCCGGATACAAACGATACAAGATTCAGACGGTCAAGGGCATAGATGATTTTGCCTCGATTAAAGAGGTGGTTTCAAGGCGGATCGAAGGCCTGATCAAGCGGGACGAGCCGTTGCCTGATATTTTTCTGATAGACGGAGGCAAAGGCCAGCTATCGTCAGCGATGTCCGCTTTTGAGGAAGCGGGGATCAAGCCTCCGTGTTTGATTTCGCTTGCAAAACGCGAGGAAGAAATCTACAGAGTAGGATTGAGCGATCCGCTGGTCCTCTCAAGACACTCGTTTGCATTAAGATTATTGCAATGCGCACGCGATGAAGCTCACAGATTCGCACAGCATTATCACCACTTACTCAGAAAAAAGCGGAATTTTGGAGATTGACTGAACTACGATTTCGACTTTGGAGCCATATCTTCCAGCAACAATTCTGTAAATAATGGGCGATGATCGGACCCGAAGTCAGGAGCAATATAACACCGACGCGGTTGCCAGCCTTTGGATATATAAAACTTATCAAGGCGAAGCCAGGGCAAGCGCGATGGAAACGAATACCCGTAGCCGAATCCAATTTCGGCAAAAACATCGCGAAAACGTTTTTCGAGCGGATAGCTGTAAATCGAATGGGGAGGAACATTAAAGTCACCTCCAACCACGAGTGGAAGGCCGTCGTTTTGATCCATCATTACGGCAATACGCTGGAGTTGACGCTCTTGCCAATTCATTGCCCGATTTAATTCTTTGGTGTCCAAATGATCTGCGAATTTATGAAACGCTCCTCGCAATGATGGTCCATGCGTTGAACCTACAAGAATGTCGATCGTATCACTTTTCAGACGAGCGATTGAAAGGTGGCCTGCATAAAGCTTTTCTCCGCCCAACTCATCCGCCAATTCTTCAGATTCTGCAACGATTGGAATTCTCGAAAAAATCGTCCCATATTTATTGGCATACCAGCCCTTTTCTAACGCCAATCGTGACTGTAACCGCCACAGAAACGTATCCTCCTGAACGAGCAGGACATGAATATCCTCTGAATTCAAATATTCAATAATCGCTTCCAGGTCGAATCCATTGGGGCCAATATTATAAGTCATGATTCTTACAACATTTGGACCACCCGGAGGCCGTTTCCCAAACGAATGCGGAATTCCGCCCAGATTCAAGCCCATCAGTGGACCAACCACCAGCACGAACGCGAGTAATTGTTCTAAAAGCAGCCACCTCCG
>CAMCFM010000251.1 GCA_945874095.1 Candidatus Kuenenia stuttgartensis | reverse complement strand
TGAGTATTGGTGGAACAGGTCTTATTGAGCCTGAATCTGAAGCAATTTCGATTGGGACGAATATCTCAGGAGTCGTTTCCTTTGTTTCAGTGAAACCCGGCCAGCAGATTAAAAAAGGCGATATCCTGTTTCAAATTGACGATCGCGATCAGAAAGCCATTCTGAATGCAGCCAAAGCCGATATTGTGATTGCTGAGTCGAAGTTACAACAAAGTATTGCAGAGATTGCGATCGCCAAGGCAAAAGAGATTTCTGCAACGTCGCTCGTGGAAGAAGGAATTGCGGAATTCAATAATTACAATGAGGTCTTGAAACGCGATCAAAAGCTCTTTGACCGTAATTCAGTCTCTGTCGAGCAATTAAATATATTGAAATTCAAAGTCGCAGAGGCCAAGTCAAAGGTCAAAGATTACGAAGCAAGGCTCGAGCAGGCCAAGGACGAAAAATTGATGCTCCAAACAGATAAAGGCGACGGCCCGACCATGATCCTTCACAAATCAGAACTTGAACGAGCGAAAATTCAAGCGGAGAGCGAACAAATTAAGCTCGATCTTTATCGAATTAAATCGCCGATTGATGGGACAGTATTAAAGGTCAATGTCAGGGCTGGCGAATTCGCTCAGGCAGCATTGTTGTCAACTCCATTAATGGTGGTTGGCGATATTGATCCTCTGCATGTCAGAGTTGAAATTGACGAGTCGGAAATTCACCGATTTCAGTCCGACAAGCCTGCCGTGGCTTCTCCCAGAGGCCAGTCCCAACTCAAAATCAATCTCCGATTTATTCGAAGTGAACCGCTTGTTGTTCCCAAACAGGTGATCACAGGTTCCACCACGGAACGAATCGACACACGTGTTTTGCAAGTGATTTATGCGATCGAAGACAAAGTCAGCGGATTATCCCCTGGCCAACAACTGGACGTCTTCATCCGTACCACCGCCGAATAAGCTGAATTCATGGCAAAGCATCAGGGCAAATTCCTGATGCTTTGCGAATTTATTTTCTGTGTATCGTGACAAGTATTTTTTATGAAATCAGGCTGGCACCTGGCCTGCCGTTTTCCACCAAAAACGAAGCAGGAGTTGAAATTGGGCTTGTCGATGTCGTCACGGACTCAACAACCCGATAATCGCTCCTCCAGCTTTCCGCAGTCACTGTACAAAACACGTAACCTCTCTGTGAATTGAAGTACTTGACGCCTGGGTTGCGTGATTTCAATACATCGAGGAATGGAGACTTCGCTTGCCCATTCCCACCACTTGAAATCGAAGTTCCAACAAATTCTGTAGCCACAATCGGCTTATTGAAATCGCGGTCGTCAGTGCGAAGGTCATTCACCCAGTTGGTATGAATATCGCCTGTCAACACGATCGGGTTTGAGACCCGTCTGGTCTCCACGAAATTCAACAGGTCTGACCTTTCAGCCAAATATCCGGGCCACTGATCCATCGAATATTTTTCCGATTCATCACGACTCACGTTAACAATCCCCATCATGACCTGCTGGGCCAAACAATTCCATTGGGACTGCGATTGCAGCATTTCCGACTTCAGCCATCGGCCCTGACGTGATCCCATCATTGTGTTTGACGTCTTGCGGGTTTCATCATTCAATGGGCTGGCTTTATCGCCATTGGGTTGATCAGACCGATATTGGCGCGTGTCGAGGACATAGAACTCTGCCAGTCTCCCAAATTTTGACGTGCGATATAATGTCATATCAGGGCCTTGCGGTAGGCTTCTCTTGCGCAGGGGCATCATTTCATAATAGGCCTGATAGGCATTGGCACGACGCTTTAGAAATGTCGCTGCATCCACGTTTTTTTCTTCGGAAATATCATCGGCACAATTGTTGTCAAATTCGTGGTCGTCCCACGTCACAAGCCATGGGCAAGCAGCATGCATCGAATTCAGGTGCGGATCAAGCCTGTATTGAGAGTGTCGGATCCGATAATCATCAAGGCTATTAATTTCATTTCCAAGATGCTTGCGAACCAGATTATCTTTGCCCTTCCCTTCATAAATATAATCGCCAAGATGAATCACCAGGTCAGGCGTTTCTTTGAGCATATGCTCATATGCCGTAAAATAGCCTTGTTCATAGTTCTGGCAGGATGCGAATGCAAATTTCAACTTCTCAGGTGAACTCTCATAAGCTGGCATGGTACGAGTTTTACCCACTCGACTTTTTGCATCACCAGCACGAAACTGATAAAAATACCAATGATCAGGCTTTAATCCTTCCACTTCAATATGAACACTATGGCCAAGTTGTGGTGTGGCCACTGTTTTGCCCTGACGCACTGGCTTAGACAGGCCTTCGTCCTCTGCAATCACCCACGAAACTTCCACCAGATCGCGATTCATCCCGCCAAATGGTTCCAGAGGCTTGGGGGCCAGTCTTGTCCAAAGCACGACTCCAGAAGGGGTTGGCTCGCCTGATGCCACTCCAAGTGCGAACGGGTCGGAGTCGAATTTGGGATGGGTCGTCACCGCTCCCGAAACCTGATGCCCCAAGATCGGTGATGCCGCCAACGATGAACAATATGCAAGCCAAAGCCTGCGATTCATCCCGCCCTGATTTTTCATGGACGATTGCAAAGCATTGATAGAAATCATGGTCGTATCATCTCTTTTTTTGAATTTGGAAGTCAGCACGATTCAGCCTGATCATTTGATATTTCAACAGAACCACAAAAGGATTTCCAGAATCCAATCGAAATTTCACGAAAATCACATCAGATATTTATCGTTTGACTGGTTCTGATGGGACGGATTCAATGGTCGTGGAAACAGGTTTTGAGCCTGGCATGATATAAGGCTTGGCGATCATCCACGTTCCGCCCAGCAGTAGGAAGCATCCGTAAAGCTTCTGCATGTTGGTCTGTGAGATTCCGACCACCATTTTCGCTCCAGCAAGTGTGCCAAAAAGCATCCCTATTGCGATCAGGGCGCCCATTCCAATTTGCATCTCGCCGCGTTTGTAATATTCGAAAACGCCGAGAATTCCAACCGGCCACATGATGGCAAAAAGACTTGTGCCCGTGGCCGTTTTCTGATCAAAACCATAGGCCAGGACCAGGACAGGAACGACAATCAACCCACCACCGATCCCGAACAGGCCGGCCGCGACACCTGCGAGAAGTCCTAGAATAAGGCCGCTTGCAATCATGGTTATAGTCATTCTGGAGAACCCTTTATGCTCGTTGTCCAATCGCAGGAATGAATCGCTGAAGCAGCGGCCACCACGGCCGTTTCGATCCTGAGAATATGAGGGCCAAGCCCCACCGACTTCCAGCCATACGACTGAGCAAGCTGGCGTTCATCATTGGTCCAGCCACCTTCTGGGCCAACGCAAACCTTGACTTGAGTGACATTTAAACTCGAATGAACGAGATGGGTCAAAGACATTCCACCTTGATCGGCGATCAGACCAAGTTCACCTGGAGCAAGTGAGGCCAGAAATTCCGTCAGACTCGAAGGCGGATTGATCGTCATCAAGTCGTTTCTGCCACATTGTTTACAGGATTCAATCACGCTCCGCCGCAAACGATCGAGTTTGGTGGAACGAGGATCGACTACCGACCGATCGCACCGTAAAGGGACTAGGTGCGCGACACCCAGTTCCGTCGCTTTTTCGATGATCCAATCGAACCGGTCACCTTTCGGAACTGCAGTACCGATCCAAATCACTGGATCTGCAAGTTCTTTGCTGACAGTGATTTCCGACTGCACTTCGAGCACGGCAGTGGATTTGGTCGAATCTGCCAGATGACAAAACCAGGCATGGCCTTGTCCATCAAAAGCGATGACAGGCTTGCCGATCTCGACGCGTCTGACACGAGTCAGGTGATGAGCTTCATCGCGATCGAGCGTGATCTGGCCATCGGTCGGACCGTCAGGGGCAAAAACTCGTTCCATTGTTGATCGATTCGAAATTCTGGTTGTCTGGAAATTTCGTCCCAAGTTGTTCTACCCTTTCAACCGAAAAAATCGTTTAGAGATTTCTTGGATTCGATGGGCAGCCAAATCGTGGAATGGATGGTTGGGATATTTCGATGCGAACACCATCTTACGCACAATTCCCGACTTTTGCCATCTCCTATGAAGCCAATTCAGGGGATGAGAATTGGATTGACCTGCCGTGTCATAAGAGTTTGAGAGATGCGGCTGAGGATTGGTTCCATGGACAAAACACCGTCAAACCGTTTACGATCAAAGGCGACACTGGTGTTGGGAAAACGCTTTGGTTGAAGGAGTTTACGAATCGACATCGACGCGACAGAATCCGCGTCATTTATGCCCAGATTACCAATGAACAAGCCACGGATTCGGTTTCGGTCGTTCGCCAATGGGCCAATCAGGCTCAACTTTATGCAGACCGCCCAGAGGTCAAATTATCGAGCGACGCACTGAGTCTATGGCTGGCTCTTGCGATAAGATCTATGAAAAACGAGGGCTACCGAGTGGTTCTGGTGGTCGAGTCGGCCCGAATGCCAAAATTTGATCAGCCGGAACTGCTCGAGACGCACCGGATCTACTTACAGCGTAAGGTTTTCCAAAGTTCTTTGAGTGAAGGACTTGTGTTAGCGCCTTGGTCGAATGATGAACTGGCTCAGATTTTGAGGCAACGGTGGCCGGAGCAGACTTGGACAGAGGAAGTGATTGAGCAAATCTGGTCATCGACATTAGGGCAAGGTCGATTGGCGATGGAATTGGCGGAATCGATTTCGAGAGCGATGAGAGCCAGTCGCTCCTCGATGATTCCAGACGATTTCATGGGAAAAGTGATGAGAGCATGGGATTTACGAGGATTTGGAATGGCGAAGCCCACTCCATTCGAGTTCAATTTTCTAACGTCAGGCACGAAATAAGCATCATTCCCAAGCGGCTCGATCTTGTGAAAACATCGGGAACGCGATACAGTCACAATCTATGAACGACCCAACCGATCCATCCGACGAACAAGTTCTCTTACGAGACCCTGCACTTGCTGCGCTTTTGACGTGGCTGTTGCCTGGTCTTGGTCATTGGTATCAAGGTCGAAAGTTCAAAGCCGTCGTTTTTGGGGCGAGTGTGATCGGCCTTTACATTGTCGGAATGTGGATTGGTAAATCGCAGGTTGTTTACTGGACATGGGTTAGCCCATTCAGGGATTCAGAGAACTTTCGCCTGAGCTTTATCTTCCAGTCGTTCGTAGGCGGATTCACATTCCCTGGAATGTTTCAGGGCCTGTTGAGCTATTTCGGTAAGCCGCCAATTCTGGGCGGATGGATGGCCGCTCCAGCTCAGGACATGGTCAATAGTCTGCATCCTAAAATTGGCCGACTGGTTGAAATCGGGACTGTCTACACAGCTGTAGCTGGCCTCTTGAATCTGCTCGCTATCATGGATGCTTATGGTGGCCCGATTCGTTATCGGAGCGAGGAAGAATCGCCTGCAACGCCTGATTCTTTATCAGGAGATGGAAAATGATGGACCCGACGACCTGGAATCAGTACGTTTTTTTGGCAGCTCTGGTACCGGCGATCAGCTCGGTTTATGCCGCCACCCGGTTCGAAGAAACGAAGTCGATCATCATCAATGCAGCCCGACTGTCGTTCTCGATCTTTGGAATTCTGTTTCTTATCACAGCGGTTTTGATGATGATTAATGCTTGGTAAGTTGTTCTTGCCCACTCAAGCCTAATAAATGACGGTGGTTTGCTTAGGTGTCTCCTCTGGAGCCCGAAGATCACGGTTCCCAAATTTATGGATGTCCTTCGGACATTTCTATTAATAGTTGTCTCCTATGGAGCCCGAAGATGACGTTTTCCGGGTTTATGAATTTCCAGAGGGCATGCCTACGAGTTCCCCACCCAAAAATAATTGACTTTAGAGAGCACTTGTGGTGCTCCTGCTGATATCTTCAACTTTTTTCGGGAACTTTCCTGCCGTTCCTGTCCTTACCATGTTAATCGGTATCAGCATACGCAAAATCGCGAAATCGCTGAACAAAAATGAATTCGGAACGGTCCCGACTTTCGGATCTGAAACAGAGGATAGTTCGCCATGTCCAACCGCCTTGGAACCAAGTGGATCAATCAGGTCAACCAAATTGCCATAGGCTCTTACCGAAGCCGGTTTGGAAAATATGCAATCATTGCCGAGCAAGTGAACGCGCTTGAGCCAGAATATTCTAAATTCACCGACAAACAGCTTTTAGAGAAAAGTAAAGTTCTCCGGATGAAGGCCCGACAGGGCGACAACATCAATAAGATGGTCCCTGAGGCGTTCGCCCTGGTTCGAGAAGCTGCCAAGCGAGTGCTGGGCCAGCGGCATTACGATGTCCAGCTTGTGGGCGGTGCGGCGATCCATTACAAAAATATTGCCGAGATGGAGACAGGCGAAGGCAAGACCCTGGTGGCGACCCTCCCAACATATCTTAACGCTTTGCCAGGCAAGGGCGTACACCTTGTCACAGTGAACGATTATCTGGCCAAGCGCGATGCCGATGAAATGAGCAAAGTCTACAAGATGCTCGGCATGACTGTCGGCTGTATCATCACCGACATGTCAGACGGAGATCGTCGGGCAGCCTATCTTTGCGACATCACTTACGGCACTTCCAAAGAGTTCGGTTTCGACTTCCTGCGCGATGAACTCAAGCGTCTGAGTAATGGCGGAGAGATGTTCCGGAAGAACTTCGAGCAGGCGTTTCTTGGGAAGGATACGTCCGAAGGTTCCCAGCCTGTTCAGAGGGGACACTTCTGCGCGATTGTCGATGAAGCGGATAGCGTGCTGATCGACGAAGCCAGAACCCCATTGATCATCGGCGT
>CAMCFM010000250.1 GCA_945874095.1 Candidatus Kuenenia stuttgartensis | reverse complement strand
TCTTTGCGAAAGCTGGCGGACCAGCTCCGATCGCTTTGAATAGAAGGGCCAGGCAGAGAGACTCCGTCGATCACCACCTCGTGGCCTGTATCGAATGGGCTGTCGCCGGGGCCAAAGTCGATTTTCAGGCTCGTAACGTTTTTGGTCGTCAGGCGGATCCGCTGGTAGCCTGCCTCAATCTTGCCCTCAACCGAGGCCTTTTCCCAGTGCTCGCCAAGGCCGGTGATGGTGAGCCAGGCGGCTGTTGGATAGCGCAGGGTGTAGGTCACAAAACTGAGGTTGGAGGGAACGCGGTCGCGGCCTTGTTTCACAATCGCATCCATCCGTCGTTCCACTTCTTTGGCAGCTTCCGGCTCAAATTTATGAGCTGTTTTAGGCCCGATAATATGAGTCAGTTCGATCCCGATTTTTTTCAAGGCTACGGCCATGATATCAGCGGCTTGTTTCTGGCTGTCGAGCTCTCCGGAATAGGCCACGGTGGGGACCATCCGAAAATTCTCGGCCCATTCGTTGCAATCATACATCCGGAACAGCTTGCGTTCCCAATCTGTCGGCTGCAAGGTCTCTTTTTGGAAGACTTTGAGGAAGTCAGGAGTTTCGCTGAAACCGGCTCCGGGATTGGCTGCGGCGAAGGCGGTGGGGTTGTGGGCTGCAAAGTGCCAGGCGGAGGCTCCGCCCATGGAGAAGCCGCGAACGGTGATTCGATCTTCGTCCACCCGGTGGTTGGCACGCAGCATGTCGAGAGCTTCATAGGCATCGACTTCGCCGGCCAGTTTTGAGGCGTTGTTGTATCGCCCATAGGGGTGAATCACGATGGTATCGGCGGGCGTAAACTGGCCCTTCTGGGTGTGCCTCTGATTCATAAAGGCCAGCTCTGACATGACTTCGCCGCGACCATGGAACCAGAAGTCGACTCGGTGACGGGCAGATCCATCGGGATCGTAGGAATCAGGAATAACGAGTCCGACAGGCTGAACGGAACCGTCAATTTTTGAGCGATATCCGCGCACCACCGGCCCCTTGGCACGCAGCCAGGTGGGGTTGCCGATCCTCAGGCCGGTGGCCCGATCAAGGCCGTGCTGGATCCACGACCTGGCGATTGCAAACTCTTTGATATCAAAGAATTCCTGATATTCCAGAGCATCATGCACAGCCTTGTAATAAATCTCGACATCGGGCAGAAGTTGCCGGGTCTGTGGGTTGTTCATCTGGGCGAGTGCATCAATCTGCGTTTTCAGCTCTTTGAGGCCTCTCTCAAGCTCGACGCGGACATCGGCTGGAACTTCGACACCACTCTTTGGAATCCGGCGGACGTTTGCAGGAATATTGTCAGCCGGTCCGTCAGCGATTGCCAGTTGGCTGAAACCAGCCACCAAACTGAGCAACGCGAGGCATAGTCTGGCGCGAAGATTCATACCTGAAATCCTTCCATAATAAGAAGATACGGGGAGCGTTAAGCAGGGGCGGAATCTGAGCGATCGCCCCAATGGAATGGTCAAAGTTCGCCATCCAGGCCGAGTTGGTGGAAGTAGTGCGTGGTGCTGTACTGATTGTCCAAAAGCTGGTCAATCGTAGGCTCGCCACGCATGGCTTTGCGGATGACTTTGACGGTGGCTTCCCGGTGAACTTCGAAGAGGGACTGGTGGTCGACCTTTTCTTCGTCCAAAACGGCTGGATCGAGCCATACGGAATAGATGATGCCGAGGTCGTTGGCTTTTTCCCGGGGGATGATGCCTTCACGGACGGCATCGAGGACACCGTTGGCGATGGCAGCTTGAACGGTGCCCATCAAAATATTGGTATATTTGGTCGATTTGACGGTCACTTTGCTGACCATGACGGTGGCGGGGCGGACTTGCATGTCGCTGTTGAGGATGGCAAATACGCGTGAATGGCCCTTGACCTGATCGCCGATCAGATTAGCCAAAGCGATCCCAACAGGCCCGTCAAGCTCGCCGATCACCACTTCAGGCTCTGCACAAAGGTAGGAAGGTTCGCGTTCGACAAGAGCTTCGCCGGTGCGAAGAATGATGCGCTCGGACATGATGTTCAGATACCTTTGAATCGCAGGAAAAGGCTTGATTGTGAGCGAATGGTGAGAATTCAAATCGCCAGATTTACAGACTCGTGAATTCTTGAGGCAGGAATAAACAATTATGACGCGAACGGATGTGAGATGCCAGAGGATTCAGGCTTGAATCTCGTAGGAATCCCATGAAACAATGAAAAAAAGCAGCTGGGGTTAACCAGCTGCTGGAATTTCTAATATGAGCCTTGGACGAAAGCCGACGGAATCGGCCGCGACGCAGGCGAACTTGATGCCTTGAATCTCGCCCTGAGGCACGCTTTGCCACTGGGCCTGCGTGTGGATGTGGCCAAAAACACAGGCTGTAACACCTGCCTGGCTCATCAGTTCCACCACCGGATCAGGCCGTCCCCAACGATCAAACGGAGGGTGGTGCCAAAGGACAATGATGGGCTTGGGCGGTCCATCTACCGGCTGCAAGACTTTGGCCTGATCAAGCGACTTTTTGAGCTTGTCGACACATTGCTGAGCTTTGCTTTTTGTATCGAGCTTAAGATCTGTTGGATCGTCAGGCGTAGGCTGGGAGCGGGAACCGGCCACAATCACCGCACCGAAGTCGATCGCATTGCCATCGACTGCAAATTGATTGTCGCGCAGGATCCGCTTCACACCGGACATACGTCCAAACCAGTGGTCGTGATTGCCAGGGCTCAGGACGTGGGCGATGCCGGCTCGCTTCGAGAGCCATGCCAGGTCGCGCTGGACGCTGGCGTGAGACTTGGCGGCTGAGATGTCGCCTGGGAGCAGGACGATGTCATTGCGCTTGACCGTTTCCGACCAGGCTTGGGCGATCTTCCGGGAGTTCTTATACCAGGGTGGTTCATTGGAAGCTGAAACGAAGGCCATTTCGGCAGGCATTGAGCCAAAGCTGAGGTGAAAGTCGGACAAGCCCCAGACGCGGGTCGGGGCTTGTACGATCGGATTTTTATTCGGATCCATTCCGGCGGGACTCAAAGAGGAATGGTTCAACGATCAGCGGTTTCAATCGCTCGTGGCACCACAACAGGGTTAGTCGATTTATCCAACTCGGTGTTCTGGCTGGTCACCGTGATGACGGTTTTGGCCTGAAGCACGGATTTGACCATCTCGTCGACCGATGGGCTCATCCAGGCGAGCAGGAATGGGGTCGGCAGTACACCGAGGGCCACCGTGAAAAAGACGAGCGGAATGGCGATGATGATTTCACGGGTTGTCATGTCAGGATAATAGCCTGAATGACTGTCGCCGTGGGCATGATCGTCGTGTCCGTGTCCGCCATGGCCATGATCGTCAGCAGTTGCACCGGCAGGCTTGCCGAGGAAGATTCGCTGGAGTGTCCAGAGAACATACGCAGCAGTCAGGATGACAGCTGCGGCAGCCAGAATACCGATGGTTTTATTGAAGTTGAACGCAGCCAGAACCACGAAGACTTCAGCGACGAAACCACAGAGGCCAGGCAAGCCCATGGATCCAAAGAAGATCAGGAATGAGATGCCTGCATAGATCGGCATGGTGGCGAAAAGGCCGCCAAACTTGTTGAGGTCACGAGTGTGGGCCCGCTCGTAAATCACACCCACCAAGAAGAACATACCCGTGGAGGTGATCCCGTGAGCGATCATCATGAACATGGCACCGTTTACGCCATAACTGTAGATACGAGGGTCGCCGGAGATGCTCATGGCAGCCATCCCCAAAGTGACGTAACCCATGTGACTGACAGAGCTATAGGCAACCAGTTTTTTGAAGTCGGTCTGAGCCATGGCGGCCAATGCACCATAGAGGATGCTGAAGACAGCCAGCAGGGCGACAAAATAAGAGAGTTCCTGAGCTCCACCGGGGGCCAGTGGCCAAGCCATTCGGATCATCCCGTATCCACCAATTTTCAGAAGGATTCCAGCGAGAATCATACTGATTGGAGTGGGGGCTTGAACGTGTGCGTCGGGCAACCAGGTGTGGAACGGGAAGCTCGGGAGCTTGACGCAGAAGCCGACCAGGAAGAGGGCGAAGATGACGGTCTGGATCGAACGACCGTAGAACTCGGTTTTCGTGGCCGCTTCCGTGAGCTTCACAATGTCAAAGGTATGGGACTTGAAATCGGTTTGCTGAAGTTGATAAGAGACTGGGCTGACTTCCATGACACTGGCTGGACGATCGCCAGGCCAGAAGTAGAGAAT
Organism: Candidatus Kuenenia stuttgartensis; assembly: GCA_945874095.1. Lineage (GTDB taxonomy): Bacteria > Planctomycetota > Planctomycetia > Isosphaerales > Isosphaeraceae > QWQI01. The sequence goes on along the minus strand of CAMCFM010000250.1, from coordinate 2,580 downwards.
CAGGATGGCAACCAGAATGAAGACCGAGCCAAAGAGCGTGTAGAGCAGGAACTTGATGGCAGCGTATTCGCGATTCTCACCACCCCAGATGCCGATCAGGAAGTACATCGGCAGGAGCATGACTTCAAAGAAGACATAGAACAGGAAGAGGTCGAGCGAGAGGAAGACGCCGATCATGCTGGCGGTGAGCAGGAGAAAAAGGCTGTAGTAGCCTTTGACCGATTTCTCGATCGGGAACGATGCCAGACACGAGAGGACAGCCACAAAACCAGCGAGCACCAGAAGGCTCAGGCTGATCCCGTCAACACCGAGATAGTACTGAATGTTGAAGGCTGGGATCCATGGAAGCCGGACCACCAGGTCGTTGCGTCCATCGTGACCGTTGGCTTTGAACTCAATGGGCTGGTTGTCAGTCCCGTCAGCGGCTTTGATGATGGCGTTGTTCAGAACGCGGTCACCAAGTGTCAGGGAGGCTGGTGAAATACCGCTTTGATTCGGCATCAGATAACTGACGAAGGTGATCAGAGTCAAGGCAAATGTGCCGAGACAGACACCAAGAGCAAGCCATTTGATCAGGCGTTCCTGATTTTTGGGTACGGCCAGTACGGCCAGTGAACCCGCAAACGGGAGGAGCCAGAGGGAGGTCAGCAGGATATTGTCACTCAACATGGTTCCGGACCATTCGCTTATGGCTTGAGCACGGTAAAACGTGCGACATGGGGAATCGAACGAGAGAGGCAAACCCTAGCAACGCCTAGAATTTGCCGAGCCAGAATGAGATCAACCTTGAATCCCTAGATACAGGCCGCAGAAGAGGACCACGACACCAACTGTCAGAACGGCCAGATATTGACGCAGCCGACCGGTTTGCAGCAGTTGACTACGTGAGCCAATCTTGAGAACGGTCTCGGCAACTCCGTTGACCATACCGTCAATCGCCGTGCGGTCAAATACGTTACTGAACCGACTCACAATCATCGTGGTTTTGGCAGCACCATTCACGATTCCGTCGACAACAACCTTGTCGAATCTGGCAATGTTATGAGCCAGAGACATGATCGGCTGGACAAAAATCGTGTCGTAAACCTTGTCGAAATACCACTTGTTCTGAAACAGGTTGTAGAGGAACGCGAAGTTCCTGGCAAAAGGTTCAGCGCTGAAGACCCGCCAGCGGGAGTAGAACAGGGCCGCTCCGCCAATGCCCAGAGAGGCGACCACAAAGCTGACCATCATGGCCGGCATGTGATATTCCGCAAGACTTGGGGTGGCCACTGGGGCGCAGTATGAAAGCATCTGCTCCAGAATCGGCTCGCCGAATGGGAGAATCGTGATCGGATATCCAACAATCACTGATGGGATGGCAAGAGCGATCAAAGGCCATGCCATCGCTGGTTCGCTCTCATGAGCATGAGCCACAGGGTCGCCGTGATGATCGCCATGACCATGGCCATGATCGTCATGATGGGCGCTGTGGGAGGCATGCTCGAGGTGGGCAGAACGTGATGTTCCATCAAAGACCAGGAACCACATGCGGAACATGTAGAACGCTGTGAGTGCAGAACCGAATGCAGCACATGCGAACAGTGGGATGTGACCTGTGTCGTAGGAGAACTTCATGGTGGCAGCCAGAATGGCATCTTTGGAGTAGAAACCGCTCAGAAGCGGAACACCCGAAATCGCCATGGTTGCAATCAACATGCAAAGACTGGTGATCGGCATCTTCTTGAGCAGGCCACCCAGCTTCGGCATATCATAGGTATGGACCGAATGATAGATGCTACCAGCCGAAAGGAAGAGAAGGGCCTTGAAGAAAGCGTGGGTGATCAGGTGGAACAGGCCAGCGGCCCACCCCAGCGAACCCAGACCAAGCATCATCATGCCAAGCTGGCTGATGGTGGAATAGGCCAGAACTTTCTTGTAATCCGTCTGCACCAATGCAATTGTGGCTGCGATGATCATCGTCACGCCACCGGTGTAGGCAATGTATAGCAGCGTTTCAGCTGTAAACAGGGCATAGAATCGCCCGACCAGATAGACACCGGCCGCGACCATGGTGGCAGCGTGAATCAGAGCCGAGACGGGCGTAGGCCCTGCCATGGCATCCGGCAACCAGACGTGCAGAGGAACCTGAGCGGACTTTCCGGCACAGCCTGCGAAGATGCCCAAACCAGCGATGGTCAACATAAGATAGGGGATCGACTTGGTGACAACGTCGCCCTTCTTGCCATCTGGATCGTTCGATGCATTGATTTCGACGGTGATCACATCGCCAGCGATGGCTCGCGTGATACGACTATCGTTATCGCGAATTCTTGGGTCGGAGAGGGCCTTATTGATGTCCGCAATCTGGAAGGTACCGAAGTAGGACCAGATCAGACCAAGGCCGATCAACATTCCGACGTCGCCCACGCGATTGGTCACGAAGGCTTTTAGGGCAGCCCTGGCGTTGTTCAAGTCTTCAAACCAGTAGCCGATCAGGAAGTAGGAGCAGACGCCCACAAGTTCCCAAAAGACGAAGACCATGAAAATCGTTGGGCTGGCCAACAGGCCAAACATTGAGAAACAGAAGAGGGAGAGGTA
>CAMCFM010000249.1 GCA_945874095.1 Candidatus Kuenenia stuttgartensis | reverse complement strand
GCAGCTGACATCGATTCGTATTGAACCTAAACTTATCCATACAAGTGGTCGTTTATCAATATCAAATTGCATAATTCATGGATTCCGGGATTCCAATAACGCCCTGTCATTACGATATTATATTTATAAACCATCAATTAGAGCTTGCTTTTTTCGATGAAATGGATTGGAATGGAATTCTTGAGATCCGAATCGTCATCAAAGTACGGAATCATCGGAAGCAGGGAAAACAGAATGCATGGAAGCCGTTTGCGATATTTTCTGAAGCTGACGACACTCAGTATGTTTGCATTTCTAGCCTTTGGAACATTTGCGATGGCCGATGACAAACTTCAATCGGATGATCCAGCGCTAATAAAAGTAGCCATCACCGAACCCTCTGCAAAAGCAATTGCATTTTATGAAGGTGGTCAATGGGTATGGGCTGGTTCGCAAATACTTTCTGTGGTCATACCTTTGATCATATTAATCACTCCGATGGGGCAAAAGATTGAAAAATTGGCTTGGGAATACGGTCAGGGTCGAGTTCGTGCCGTGATTTTATTTGTCATCATGGTGATGATCCTGAGCTATATCTTAAGGCTCCCATGGAGCTATCGGGCCGGGTTTATCAGGCTCAAAGACTACGGGCTATCGAATCAGACGTTTGCGGGATGGTTTGGCGATTCCATGAAATCTCTGGCTGTGATGATTCTCATTCAATCCCTTGTGGCAGGAATAGTTTGGGGTATATTGATCGATAAACTGCCTAAAACATGGTGGTTCTGGACAGCAGCAGGGACGACTCCATTTTTGGTGGCTGGAGCATTTCTGACCCCGTTGGTGATTGATCCGCTGTTTAATACATTCGGGCCGATGAAAAACAAGGCTTTAGAGCAGGAAATTCTTGAACTTTCCAGTCGAACGGGCGTAGGCGGGTCAAGAGTCTTTGAAGTCGATAAAAGCCGGCAGACAAAAGCTGTAAATGCTTATGTCACAGGTCTGTTTGGATCGAAACGAATTGTATTATGGGACACATTATTGCAAGCTCGTCCACCGCGCGAAGTGAAAGCGGTTGTGGCTCACGAACTGGGTCATTATGTGCTTGGGCATGTGCGGTGGGGTGTTTTGATAGGTGGGATATCGTCGTTTGGAGGACTTTTTATACTGGATAGACTCATCCGCTGGGGAATTCCCCGATTTGGGCCTTATTTGCATGTGCATGATTCGAAAAGTCTGACTGCAATGATGATGGTGGTCTTATTGATTACGATGGGTGAATTGATTTTTTCACCCGTCTCAAATCTGATCAGTCGAACGATGGAGCACGAGGCAGATCGGTTTGCGATCGAAATGACGCACGACCCAGCGGCCGTAGCCCAAGCGTTTTCGACGTTGCAAAAAGAAAATTTAAGCGTGCCATTTCCAGGCTGGTTTTACAGAATATGGCGGGCGACCCATCCGAGCATCGGCGAGCGGATCGAATTCGCAAACTCATACCGGCCATGGATTTCAGGAGATCCTGAAGTTTATGCCGGCAAGTATAACAGCGCACAGATGTCAAAATAAGGATTTCAGGCTAACTGTAGCGAAGGCGGTGCGCTACTGAAATATGGCTTTTGACGCACTCTCGTGATCAATTCGGGGTTGAGTGAAATCGAGGTTTCAAGGCATAATGCCGGACATGAGCAAGATGGATCGCTCAACCCATCACGAAAACCGTTCAATTTGCATCTCTGGCAGAAGGAGGCCACAACGATGACCGTTCAGCGCATGCGTTGGTTTGTCACTCGGCATCCTTTGCCTGTGATTGCATTTTGGGTGATATTGACAGCCGGTTTGGTGATCGGATCACCGGATTTGACAAAACTGGCGGCTGAGGGGCAGGCGAACCTCGTTCCAAAGTTCGCAGAAAGCTCTGTTGCAGCGGCACTTGTGCGCGAGACATGGCCAGATCAGTCGTATCAGTGCACATTGGTATTGGGGCTGAAACGGGAGTCAAAACTCACGGATCAGGACAAGGAATTCGCGCGGCGGATTGCTCAAGGCGTGGAGAATAACAAAGAGCGGCCGAAGGGCGTTTTGCGAGTGATGGGGCCTGATTCACGGCCTGAAATCTCGACTCGACTGGTCTCGTCAGATGGCAAAATGCAGTTGATTGTCGTTCCACTTGAGACTTCGTTTGTCGATCCACACACATACGACTTGATTGACTGGATACAGAAAACGGCAGTCGCAGCCGTTGGGAAGCCTCCAGAGGGCTTGGAAACGCTTTGGACAGGCGATGCCTTGATTGGCCGCGAATATATGGCGGATGTCCAGAGATCTCTGGATAGAGCTGCCATTATCACAGTAGTCCTTCTTTTAGCAGTACTTATGGCGGTTTATCGGTCGTTCCTGCTGGCCTTGATTCCGCTCTCGACAATTGGAGTCGGACTGCTCGTTTCCAGAAGTGCTCTGGCATGGATGGCAACATCAGGGTGGGAAATTTCACCGCTCGTGGAGCTGTTTCTGGTCGTCATTTTGTTCGGCAGTGGGACCGACTTCTGCCTTCTGCTTTCATGGAGATATGGCGAGCACTTTAATCCTGAGGCGCCGGCACGGTCGATGAGAATCGCTTTGCGACGATCCATGGAACCACTCGTCACAAGCGCCGGCACTGTGATTGTCGGCCTTTTGCTCATGGGAACCACCGAATTCAAGCTGTTTTCCAGCACTGGGCCAAGCGTAGGGCTGGGGCTGGCGATCACTTTGGTGGCATCGCTCACACTGACTCCTGCCCTTCTGGTTCTGCTCGCGAAGAACAAGCCGAGCTGTTTTGAAGGCATCTCGCAGGAGTCCGGATCATTCTGGCTGAACGTGGCCAAGTGGGTTTTGTCACGACCCGCCAGTACGATGGCTGCCACTTTGTTGCTCATGATTCTGCCGATTCTGGCTGGCCTAAGGGTCGATTTTGTTATGGACATCCTCTCAGAAATGCCCACCAGCAACTTGCCAGGCCGTAACTTGCGAACCATCGCCAAGTCGTTTGGTGAAGGGGTAGTTGCGCCGATCACCATGATCGTTCAGGCTGATCGGGACATGCGAGATCCTGATGGTCTGGAACTGATCGACGATTTGAGCCGGTTTGTGACGCACCAGCGAAAGATTGGCGAAGTGAGGTCAGCCACTCAGCCACTTGGCAGCACAGGGCCACTTCAGCAGGCGCGGTTATCGAGCCGATTGACGACGATTCATGAAGGGCTTTTGAAGCTGAACGATGGTGCTCAGGAGCTTGAGACCGGCTTGGTGGAAGGTGGTGCCAAGATCAGGTTTGCCAAGCTGTTAAGTCGACAGACCGGCTTTAATCTCATGGGTGGTAAGCCGAAGGAACCGGCGAAAATTCCAAATGGAGTGGACCGGCCAGGCGAGCCAAAAACGAACTTGCCAGCAGCCTCAGCAGACCCGACGGATACCTTATTAGTGGAATTGACGAGGGCCGCCGATGGTGCCTTGCGAATCAAAAACGGTTCGGATCTGGCCCAGCGGGAGTTGAAAACGATTATCGATAGCCCTGTTGGCAGAAGGGCATTGGACAGGCTTTTGATCACGCCGGAGAACATCAAGGCCGAGCCACGACTGCGCGAGGCTTTGGATGTGTATGTCTCGAATGACGGACGGATTACGCGACTTGATATCGAGCCGGAGGACCCAATCTTTTCCGTTTCAGCCATGCAGCGCGTCTTGAGTTTGAGAAAGCGGGTCACGGAATTTCTGAACGAGTTGGACTGGATACACGCCCGGGTTCAGATCACCGGTTCAGCGGCTGGTAATGCAGATGTTTGGGAAGTCACAGAACGGGATCAGAGACAGACCTGGGTTGTGGTGCCTCTGGGAGTTCTGATCGTGCTGATTATTGCACTTAGGGAGCCGATTACGTGCATCGCACTCGTAGCATCCATGATTTTGACATACACCTTCAGCCTGGCTTTAACGCACCTTGTTTTCGTAAACATGCTGGGTGCTCAGGGGCTTGACTGGAAGGTGCCTTACTTCCTGTTCGTTTTAGTGGTGGCTGTTGGGGTAGATTACAACATCTTTCTGATGAGCCGGGTACGTGAAGAGACCAAGATTCATGGGCTTAAGAATGGTGTGGCCAGAGCTGTTGGATCCACAGGTGGACTGATCAGTTCTGCTGCTGCCATCACAGTTTGCAGCTTTTCCGCATTCTTGTTCAGCCCCTTGAGTTCACTCCGGCAACTGGGGTTGGCGCTGGTGATCGGGATCACGATCGACGCGATTCTGGTCAGGCCAGTCCTCGTCCCATGCGGATACTGGCTACTGCACCGATGGCGCGGGCCTTTGCCAAATTCAGGATACTATCGGTCGAACCATTGATATAAAAGCTAAACCAGCGGGTCTACAGAAACGAATTTGGTTCTGAAACAAGTCCTTAAACCCTAATCACGCTCAGATGAGTATTTCTGTGGGCACGATCCCCTGACAGGACGAGTTTTCGCCCCTTCCCTGACATGGCGGGCTTTGGCTTTATTTTAGAACCATGCAAACTGTATCTGTATAAGATGTTGCACGCGTATTGACTGGACATGGCCTACATAAAACGTTCTATATTTAAGTATTACGAATCGCTGTTGGGCTCAGCCCCAAGTCTCAGACTCAAAAGAGTGATATGCTCCATGAATCCAAAAAAAAAAGCCGAGCGACAGAATCGCTCGGCTTTAGTTGTTATTGAATGTACCCCAATGGCAATGAAAACGATTGCCATCTAGGGGCGGTTCAATCAATACATGTCGTCATAGCCGCCGCCGGCTGCCTTTTCTTTGTAACCTTCTGGAAGGTCAGCAATCAGGGCGTCGCTGGTCAGCAAGAGTGTGCTGACGGAAGCGGCGTTCTGGAGAGCAGAGCGTGTGACCTTGGTTGGGTCGATGATGCCGGCCACAACCATGTCTGTGTAGACATCGTTGAGCGCGTCATAACCATTGTTGCCAGTGGCTTCGGCCACTTTGCTGACCACAACGCCACCGTCTTGTCCAGCGTTTTCGGCGATCTGGTGGATCGGAGCCGAGCAGGCACGGATGATGATCTGATAACCGGTTTTTTCGTCGATTGTCAGGTCAGAGCTGGCTGTGACATGGCGTGAAGCACGCAGAAGGGCCACGCCGCCACCTGGCAGAATGCCTTCTTCAAGTGCAGCACGTGTGGCATGCAGGGCATCCTCAACACGGGCTTTCTTTTCTTTCATTTCTGATTCGGTAGCGGCACCGACCAGAATCTTGGCCACACCACCTGAGAGCTTGGCAAGACGCTCTTCGAGCTTCTCGCGGTCGTAGTCGCTCTTGGTGTCGGCGATTTCGCGGCGGATTGTGTCAATCCGGCCCTTGATTTCGTCGGTTGCGCCAGCACCTTCGATGATCGTGGTGTTGTCTTTGTCGATAACAACTTTCTTGGCGTGGCCAAGATCAGTCAGAGCAACGTTTTCGAGATCAATACCCAAGGCTTCGAAAATTGGCTTGCCGCCGGTCAGGACAGCAATATCTTCGAGCATGGCCTTACGACGGTCGCCATAGCCAGGAGCTTTGACGGCCACGCAGCGGAACGTTCCACGAAGCTTGTTGATGACCAATGTGGCCAGTGCTTCGCCTTCGACTTCTTCGGCGATGATCAGCAGAGGGCGGCCGGTTTGGGCCACTTGTTCCAGAACTGGTACCAGATCCTTGACCGAGCTGATTTTCTTTTCGAAGATCAGGATGTAAGCGTCTTCAAGGACCGCTTCCATCGTCTGTGGATTGGTTACGAAGTAAGGAGAGAGGTAGCCGCGGTCGAACTGCATGCCTTCGACCCACTCGACTTCCGTCTTCAGGCTCTTGCCTTCTTCGACCGTGATCACACCGTCTTTGCCAACCTTTTCGGTGGCTTCGGCGATCATTCCACCAATTTCGGTGTCGAAATTGGAGGCCACGGTGGCAACCTGTTCCGTCTCTTTACGGCTCGAGACTTTGACAGACATGCTCTTGAGATTTTCAATGATGTCCGACACGGCTTTGTCCATCCCACGCTTCATCAGCATCGGATTCACACCGGCAACAACGGCCTTAAGGCCTTCGTTGTAGATGGCTTCGGCCATGACTGTGGCCGTGGTGGTGCCGTCGCCAGCGATGTCAGATGTCTTGGAAGCCACTTCCTTGACCATCTGGGCGCCCATGTTTTCGTACTTATCTTCCAGCTCGATTTCTTTGGCCACTGTCACGCCGTCCTTAGTGACGGTCGGTGAGCCAAAGCTCTTCTGGATAATCACGTTACGGCCACGTGGTCCGAGTGTGACTTTGACCGCACGGGCCAATTTCGCCACACCGCGCTGCATGGCCTGACGGGCTTCCTGATCAAAGGCGATCATCTTCGCGCCCATATATCCACTCTCCTAAGAATCTTGTTGTGTAGAGATTTAGATGTATCTTGTGATGGAAGAAACTCAGCCAACAACGGCTAGAATGTCGTCTTCGCGCATCAGAAGGACTTTTTTGCCTTCCGGCAGCTTGAATTCATCGCCAGCATAGCTGGTGAACAGCACTTTGTCGCCAATTTTGACTTGCAGCTCGCGACGCTTGCCGTCTTTGGCCAAGCGGCCTTCGCCGACTGCCAAAACAATACCCTGCTGGGGCTTGTCCTTGGCTGTGTCAGGCAGAACAATGCCGCCTGCTGTCGTTTGCTTGGCTTCTTCCCGCTCTACTACAACGCGATCGTTCAAGGGAACCAGTTTCATCGTGATCCACTCTCTCCGACTCGAAATCCACCAACAAACCCCGCTTGAGAGAACCAAATCCGCCACGTCGGCGAACAAGTGGGGTCGTAC
>CAMCFM010000248.1 GCA_945874095.1 Candidatus Kuenenia stuttgartensis | reverse complement strand
GGAGTGTCATGCTTGACTGGACACCATTTGAAGTGGATTTGACGACTGGGAAAAATCTCACTTCACATGATATTGCGGAATGAATTCAGGTTCATCCAAGCTCGGAATCATTCCACATCGGTACAAACCTTTGAAATTTGGCTGACCAGCCATCCAATAGCCGGCCAATTTCAGGCAAATCCCTCGGCAGGCCTTCTGCCAGAATGGACGACATCGCGCTTTGCCCCAAATTGATTCGGACCAGAGCCGCAGGCACAACCCGGGTACCTGTCCAGTGGCCAAGCACCGATTTCAAACGTTCTTCATCAGCATCTTTGATCGGCTCCGGCGTCAATTGCACAGCGATTAATAAAATCGCTCCCGGGCGTTTCTCTTTCCATGGTGGGAATCGCCCGTTGACAGCCTTAGCCAGCCGATCCGTCCATTGCTTTAATCCGCCTGAATCTGAACTGAGATCAAATGGGTGCCGGCAGATCGCCACCACAGCCAGCCCTCGCCCAAACAATGGAATCCGGCTCAAGCGAATTTTTTTGACCCCTATGCCTAAAATATCCAAAGCAGGGTCGCGAAACTCCTCGCCCTCCTCATGAGTCCAGCCCTGTTCTTCGAGCCATTTCTGCCAATTTTCCAGAAAATCATCTTCCAGCATTGCATTCAGGCTTTCGTGGTATGAAGTCGAACATGGATGAAATTGGACCCCATCAAATCTTTCAGTATCTTGGATTCAGTTCATCACATTTCATATGGATATTTCGCAATCACTTTAGCGTCCGTCCACAGGTGGAGATTCCGTCATCAAATATCTCAGCAATGCCGTTCTTTCCTTCACATTCATTGCCTCCAGCTGGCCTTCAGGCATAATGGACTGATCGGTAGCTCTCTGAGCTTCAATATCGGTTTTTGCCAGAATTATCGTCTGGTTCGCAGTGATTAATGTCAGTGACTGCTGATCCCGAGGCCTAACCAGGCCAGACAATACGCGTCCATCTGACATCTGGATATTCGTCAGCCGAAAATCAGGTGAAACAGCAGCAGAAGGCTCAACAATATTTTCGAGCAAATAGTCGAGATTCTGCCTCTGTGCCCCCGTAATATCAGGCCCAATTCGGCCACCTTCCCCATAAAGCGTATGGCACTGGCCACAGCTCTTCATATACAAATCTCTGCCAAGTTTAAAATCGCCTTGTGAAGCTTTTGTGTCAGCAAGTTCCGCTTTGACCTGAGCTCCAAACTTTAATTTCGACTCGCTGGGCGCAACAATTCGCCCCCAATGCCTGAGCAGAGAATCACTGGTCAATTTGTCATTAAATCCTAGAATCTTGCGGGCCTGAGACACGGAAATATCCTGACGGTTGATTCGGCCTTTCGCTACAGCTTCAAGCAGAACCCTCGCCCAGGTTGGCCGTTGCGTCAAAACATCGATCACCATAGGTCGTTCTGGCAACGCAAAGTTCTGATAAGTATCCACAATCCGCTGAGCCACAACGGGATCGTCCGTTCGAGACAGTCCTTGAATGGCTTCTGTATTTAAATACCTGATCCCAAGCAGAGTCATACATATATGGTTGATATCCGGTGGATTTCGTTCAACCAATGTTCTCAATGCATTTCTGCGAGTTTTCATCTCCTGCTTATTATCTAAAGCCAGCTTTCGTATCGAATCAAGAGCCACCCCATCACCAAACAATGCCGCCAGTTCCTGCGTCTTTGCTGTAGGGAACTTCTTCGCAAACGCTTTCCAGGAATCCGGCTCCAGAACTTTATCACGCCCTGTAAGCCCTTCAATCAGGCCTTCCAGAGTGGAATTCTGAGTTGCAACACTTTTATTTCCGGCAGATGCCAGAACCAGATTCAGCGACTCAGGCTTTTGGCTCTCTCCCAAAGTTGATGCAAGCCGTCTTGTAATCATTTTACTGAGTAAGGGCCATTGACACACATCATAAACATCTTTCAGCAATAAAGGATCCTTGTCAGCTACAGATGCAATTCCATACCAAACCAGAAGTGGCAAGTTTAGGTCGTTGGAATCCTCCTGATGCCTCACAAGCAATTTTGCTAAAGAGATCCTCGACTCGTCTTCAGAAAGCCTTTGAATGGAAGATGCAATGGCTAGCCGAACTAGCCCGGACTTGTCCGTTTCGGCTAAAGACAAAAGTGTTTGAATCACAGCTTTGGAAGGCTGGCGATCAATCGATGATTTGCGATCACCCTGAATGGTATCCATCGGGAACGAATCCATTAAGAGCCGAATGGCCCAGGTTCGGACAGATTCCTCTGAATCTTTGGATAGATTTATTAATAGTGATTCTGTGGCAAATCCAAGTGAGTTCAATGCCCATAAGCTTCTTAACCTGTTTCTAGCCGCTCCATCGGAATGTAATAATTCCAACAAATCTGATTTAAGAACCTTGAACTGATCGGGATTATCAGCAATTTGTTCAAGCGACCTTCTGGCATAAAAGATGTTGTCTGAAGTGAGATCGGCAAAAACATTTGATGCCTTGAATTCTTTAAATTCTTGATGTTTTTCAGGCTTCACTCCAATTTCATAAACCCTGCCACTGGAACGGTGTACTCCGGTGTTTTCATGGCATTCACCGGTATCGCTCCAGTCAATCACCACGATATTCCCGTTTGGAGCAGAGGCCATATCAAGGCCTCTGAACCACGTGTCGCCAAATAATGCCAGATCTTTCTCGTGAGATCCAATAAATCCACTTCCATTACGGGTCAACCGCTCTGTGTTAATACGTCTACCATGAAAATTGATCATAAATAAACGGTCATCATATTTGTCAGGCCAAGTTCCACCTTGATAAATCAAGGCTCCCTGATGCGCGTGGCCTCCTCCAAGACTGTTCGCTGCGCCATCGCGCGAAGCAATCCAGCCCTGACCTGTATCATAATGAAAGTGATCGGCAGTCTGCTGCATCAATTGATAGGCATTTGGATTGGGGTCTACGGTATGCAACCGATCAAGGTGTGAACCTGGGATAAGGTGCCATAGTTGTCCATTCACCGTATTAACAAAAAAAGCCTCGCCGTTCTGGTCCCAATCCATCCCCCAGGGGTTGGTTGTGCCATGAGTGAGGACTTCAAATTGACTCGTTTTTGGATGATATCGCCAGATACCTCCATAAATCGGAATTCGAGAATTGTCGATCGTTCCAGGTTTTCCGACAAACGCCGGAGCACTCCCACCAATTCGGCCGTAAAGCCATCCGTCAGGTCCAAACTTCAGCCCATTTGCAAAATTATGGTGATTTTCCGAGGCCACTGTGAAACCATCCAGAATCACTTGAGGTGGGCCATCTGGCTTGTCATCCTGATTCTTATCGGCGATGAACAGCAACTGGGGAGGACAAATCGCCCAAACTCCGCCTCTTCCAATTGCAAAACCAGTCAGATTATGGAGCGAGTCTGAGAAAACAGTCGAACTATCGGCTTTTCCATCATGATTCGAATCATGAAATATGACAAGCCGGTCTCTTAGGTTAGGGTCGATTCTGAGTCCACGTTCTGCGTAAGTGTAATTCTCAGCGACCCAAAGTCGGCCTTGTCCATCATATTGTAATGCAATCGGATTCCGAACCATGGGCTCATCTGCAAAAAGTTTCGCTTCAAAACCAACTGGCACGGTTATCCTTTTGATCGCATCCGACCCCGAAATTGGTTTTTCAGCCGATTGCTCGCTATCATAAATCGGTGGATTCTCAAGCCCGATAACATATTCAGCTCCGACAACACCAACTATAAAATTCAGAATCAGGCATCGGATCAAATTGCTGAAGGGTCTCATTTTTCCAAGTTCCGATAGTCTGTGATCATGGTACAAAGCCGAAAGTCTTGAACGGCATTATGCGAGTGATGACCACGGTTGTCAATCTTCCGTATTCTGATTCAAACAAGAAGAATTTAGAAAAAGTCTTTCGCATCTTTCTGGAATCACGTATGATACAAATTCCTGCCAGTGCCGTTCCTCACGGATGCCATACAGATGAATGCTCGAAAACTCCTGCTGGTTATCACTTTCTGTGCCATATTGCCAAGATTTGAAACGGCTGTGGCTGAAGATTCGTTTGATTCATTGGCCAGACAATTTGCTGAAAAAACCCGACCGACGATGCAAAAGCATTGCCTTGGATGTCACAGCACAGAGAAGCAGGAAGGCGATTTGGATCTGGAACGGTTCTTGAGTTTAAAAGAGATCCGGAAATCGCCAGAGATCTGGAGGCACGCACTTGAGCAGATTCAAGCCGGCGAAATGCCGCCCAAGAATAAGCCTCGTCCATCCGCAGAGGACCAGTTGGCAATCACAGGATGGATTCAGTCATACCTGAGAGCGGAAGCCCTGGCGAATGCGGGCGACCCTGGCCCGGTGCTCTTAAGACGTTTGAGCAACGTGGAATATGACAACACCGTTCGCGACCTGACAGGCATTGATTTAAAGCCAACTCGCGAGTTTCCTGCGGATGGTGCTGCTGGGGAAGGATTCACGAACGTTGGAGACGCGTTGGTGATGTCTCCAGCGTTGCTCGAAAAATACATGGAAGCCTCCAAGGGCATTGCATCGCATATGGTGATGCTCCCAACTGGAACAAAATTTTCAGCCAAGAATACACAAGCAGACTGGACGAATGAACTTCTGGACGGAATTCGTCAATTTTATCGCTTGAGGACCGACCCGGAAGGCCACACCCGAGTCCTTCTGCAAGGACTGGAATGGGACACGAACGCAGGAGGCAGAATTCCTGTTTCGCAATACCTGAATGCATTGATTGTTTTGCGTGATTTGGGTAAGTCGGACCCGAAGTCGATCGCGGAAATTGCTGAAAAAGAGAAACTGAGCCCAAAATACGTTCAGCTACTTTGGAACCATCTGAATCTCCCGACGGATTCGCCTGTCTGGAAACATTTGCAATCGCGATGGAAAACGACCAACGTCGATGGTATTAAGCCGCTGGCTCTGGAAATTCAGAATTTTCAGAAAGCCCTGACAAAGTTTGGCAGTGTCGGACACTTTAAGCCATGGCTTGGAACACAAGACCCGATCTCATCGAATGTGAATGTCACGGAAGTTCTTCAGAAGAATCCATCAAGTGGATCAGTGAGGTTGCAATTGACTTCGCTCACGATTGGTGAATCAGCAGGTGACAACAAGTTTATCTGGAACAATCCGCGACTCGAAAAGCCGGGGCTGGTCCCGATTCCGCTTCTTAATTTAAATGATTCTGTGGCCCTTTTGGCAAAAAAGCGTTTGGAATTGCACCGGTCAGCAGAATATCTCAATGCCATTGAGTTTCTTCGGAGCAATCCTGATAAGCCTGATTTCAAAGCACTTGCAGCGAAGAATCATCTCGATCAATCGATATTAACGGCATGGGCTTATGTCGCTGGTCTCGGTCATCTTGCTCAACCCGCCAATATCAATCTGATGCAAAGCCGGGTGGAGAATGGCGGTGGATATGCGTTTGTGAAAGGTTGGGGCAAGCCGGAAACGCCGAACGTTTTTGCAAATTCTTCTGATCAGACGGTGCGAGTGCCTGGCCTGATGAAGCCAAAATCGATTGCGGTTCACCCATCACCAAGCCAGTCTGTCGCAATTTACTGGACAAGCCCAATCACAGGAATGGTTGATATTAAGGCCATAACAAATGACGCACACGGTGATTGTGGCAATGGAGTGACATGGTCGCTGGAACTGCGACGTGGAACGACGCGTCAAGTTCTGGCAGCTGGTGTGGCAGATACAAGCAAGCCGAATGTGATCCCTCCGATAAATCAAATCCGGGTCAGTGAAGGGACCACGATTGCATTAGTCATCGGCCCACGTAACGGCGAACATGGCTGCGACCTGACTGAAGTGGACTTGAATGTCAAAGAATCGGCTGGTGTAAAGCGATTGTGGAGTCTTTCTGGCGATGTCAGTCCGAATATTCATGCAGGTAATCCCCATGCGGATTCTCACGGACATTCAGGTGTGTGGGCATTTGCACTTGAGCCGGCAAGCGAAAAGGTTGCAGATACTTTGGCAGTTGTGCCCCGTGGTTCTGCACTTGATCAGTGGATCAACGAATCAGATCCAACAAAACGAATAGAACTGGCGAACAAGCTTCAATCCCTGTTCACAGCCACAACTCCCCCGGATAAATCGCCTGATGCTGAATTGAAATCACGCCTGATGTCATTGCAGGGGCCGATCTTCAGCAGATTGAATTTTGCAGAATTAGTCAATGAAGGAAAAAAAACAGGAAAAACTGGTATCGAAATGAATCTGGGGGAATCGAGAACATTTGAAATTCCTGCCGAATGGGCTGAAGGACGTACTTTTGTTGCAGATGCTACGGCTTTGGGGAACTGGCCATCTACGACAGGGGCACAGGTTCAAATTGCACAGAATCAGTCAGGCCCGACGATTGGATTCTCACCGACTCGACCACTACTGATCTCTGGTTCGGCGCAAGAAGCATGGAAAAAGTCATTCGACAGTTTCCGAGCGATTTTACCGGCTGCCGTTTGCTATCCGCAAATTGTACCCGTGGATGAAGTGGTAACGGTCGCACTTTATCATCGTGAGGATGACAACCTTTCACGATTGATGCTCAATGACCAGGAAAAAGTCTATCTGGACGACCTTTGGAATCAGCTTTGGTATATCAGCCAGGAGCCACTTAAGGTTGAGGTTGGCTACAAGCAATTCATGGAATATGTGACTCAGGACGGTGACGTCCGAATTTTTGAACCGCTTCGCAAGCCGATTAAAGAGCGAGCCAACAAGTTTCGAGCCCAGCTGAAAGATTCGGAATCGAGCCAGTGGGAATCGGTATTAAA
>CAMCFM010000247.1 GCA_945874095.1 Candidatus Kuenenia stuttgartensis | reverse complement strand
ACCTTGGCGATCGTGCTGTTGCCGCCTTGGGAAACGAAGAGTTCGCCAGCGCTGTTAAAGGCAAGGTCCCGAGGCCCGTTCAACCCGGTTGCGAACGTCGTGACAACCCCGCCCGAGGTGATTTTAGAGATCGTGTTATTCGAACCATTGGCCACATATAGATCGCCATTCGAAGCAAAAGCCAAGCCGTTTGGATTGCTCAGGCCTGTGGCAAACGTGGTCACGTTTCCAGAAGTATCAATTCTCGACACGGTTCCGCTGGAGATCGCATTGGCCACGAAAAGGTTGCCAGAGGTATCAAAAGCAACACCTCTTGGGGTGTTCAGGCCACTAGCGAAAATGGTCGCCACACCAGTTGTGTCAATCTTCGATATGGTGCCATCGCCGCTGTTAGATACGTACAAGTCAACCGCTATGGCCAAATCGGAACTGCATGCGGCCAATAAACCGACTAAAAGAAGTGCTTTATTCAATCGCATGGGTATCTGTAGCTCTCGGGAAAGTCATGGTGATAGGTGATAGAGGTTCGTCACTGCTTAAGTTTATCTTATCACTTAGTCAAAAGTCAACAGTTATGACGATTTTGATTGCCGAATAGACATGTTAGGCTATTTGAATCGGTTGCACGGGCGAATTACCATTCGTATAAAGTCATTTACCCTGGAATTTAACGCGGATTTTCTGATGATGGACGAAAATTCAGGTGGGATCAAAACGCACAGATTTAGAACTCCCTAAAAGAAGCAGCCTAAACCAATTATTAAAAAGGGGTTAAGAGCCACTCCACTGCGTTAACTCATATTAATCCATATCAGTCCGGCCACTACAAATACAATCACGACAAGAACCACCCCTATAATCAGTCTAGCAAGCCTACTGCGTTTGCGATTGTCGGACAGCGTTTCAGGAGTCCATGAAATGGAATCCTGCTGGGTGAGCAGGTGCTTTAGAAATTCGTGAATAAATACCCATGGGCCGACTTCCGTATTCTCAAGGCCGGTCAGAAACAGACCTGCAAAGCGAGGATTATCCGATTTTTTATTCAATTGCATTTGACTAATCCTGCTACAATAATATTCAAGTCGCTTCCACTGCTTCCCGGCTTCCTGTAAAAAGATATAAGCATTGTGATTTGATTGAATCACAGGGCCTCGCTGGGAGGTCTGCTGGCCAAGCACTGAAGGCGGCACTTTAAGCAGTTCTTTAGCCACCATGGCGGGCAACGCCCGTTGACGAAACCATCGCAAGCCTTTGCGTATTTGTTTGCTCCATAAATCAGGTGACAGATCAATCCGTGTATGCAATGCAATCCCCAAATAACGCATCTTGCTGTTAATATCAAGCCTGCCAATAAGTGTCTCAAAGCCTTGCAGGCGATGCATATTGGATGCAAGCACTGCATATGGGAAATCCAGTCCGCTGGCCAATCGGATGGATTCCATATCGACCCTGGACATTTCAATCGCATTGGCTATCAATTGATCCGATTCCATGACTTCTTTCGATACAACCAGGACTACGCCGTTAACCGGGCAATAAGGATACCTGTCTACAGCGATCAGTTCGCAAAGATATTTTAACTTCGCTGAGAACTGATTGATTTCATCTTGTGTAACGAGCGACCTCTCTCTCTCTTCAAGATTTGTTTCCGGCTTATATGATTTCGATTGTTCGTCATTGGGATTCTTAGTTTCTTGAACTCGTTGAGAATCACCCGATAGTCCAATCAGTTGGCTGGAAGTCTGTTTAATATTATCTGATTTAGGATCATTAAATACAGAGCGAACGAATGGTGCTCTGGCCAATTCAATACGTCGGGTATAAGCGCCAAGTGCCGAAGCATTCTGACATGTAATGATGATGGCCGACTCGGTCAGATCTGCTTGAAAATTGGATTCGGATTCATTTCGAAGCCTGATATTTCTGAGCCGAAGCTGTAGGTTATCGAAAAAGTGTACTCCGTCGATGGGGCGATGTCCAAGGACCAGGACAATCGGCAGATCTTTGGGGCTGACACTCAATTCCGCCATTTTCTGCTTAATATAATTCCAGTTCTCTTCGATTTCCGGATAAAGTGAATATGATGGCTCTATGCGCATGAGGTAAATCAGCCTTCGGATGGAAAGATATGCGAGCACTCCAGACCAGAGCAGAAAGACAAGCCAAAACGGGCGCAAGACCAGCAGGGGGGCTCGCACACTTGTATCAAGCCGAGTTCGAACAGTGATAAACCACAGGAGGACACTGAGCAAAACCAAGATTACAAGATTGCGAAGTCGCCTGACGTTTCTTTCAAATCGCGATTTATCGCTAGGAAAGAAAACCAGATTCACTGTATTTGAGACGCGAGTTTTCAAACTGCTGAATATGCCTGGCATGGACTGGCCCCTGATTCGCTCTGTTTCCAGTGTTTTAGACTCTGTGTCGGGACGGCATCAGCTTCTGATGGAATAGACCATGAGAAATGAAATCACCGGCACAAGAATCACACCAAATACCAATGCAATGTGAATGACAAAATCCAACTCGCCACGGCCTTTCAAGACAGGCGTATCGGCAATGATTGGAAGTCCCGGCGGTGGAGTCCAGGATTCCTGCGCCTTCATGAAAAATGAGCTCTTGCATTTTTCGACCCAAGCCGACAGTTCTGAATGCGACTCGACCATCTGCCCTTGAAAGCCATGCATAATACAACTCAGGGCGATTTGCTGAACTTCTATGTTTTGACTGACGGATTCGGAGTTGACATGATCCCAAAATCGCCAGGCGCGGTCGTTCGTGCCGAACATCAGCATTTCAATCTTGTTTTCATTCCATTGACGCGACAACGCGGTGTCGACCACAAAAAGCTCATCAAGCCAGCACGCAAGCAGATATCGTGAAACACCAGGCAAGTCATCCATTGCGGGCAGGCCGCTGGATTTAGCTCCACTTTCCAGACCCATTTCCATGCCTTGGTAATTCATTGGCCTTTTTTTATCGGGCCCTGCTTCCGAATCTGTGCCTGAGAGCATCAAGAATCTGTCCAGCAATTCGATCAACTCAGCCTGACGATCGACCATGTTGACAACCGACGAATCCTGAACCTCCTGAAACAGTTTCATACCGGCGTTAATGACGTCGCTTGACAGGATCAGTAGTGAATCACTCGAATTTCTCTGTTTCATGATTCCATCGACTGCTTTCATGACCTTTCATAGTTTCAGGCTGAGCCCGAACCGGTTTCCATTGTATTTAAGTCCATCTGTACGCCACCGAATGACGATCTTACACGCTGTTCCGGGGGGGCCAAGGCATATAGTGTCATACCAAGCTGGATCGGCCTGTTGATATACCGTAACTGAACTGTGGTTTGTTCATGAATCGAACCGATAAGCAGACTTTCATTAAATCTCACTGCCAGATTCAGATTATTTCGGACAGAACCCCATTCATTGGCCGTCTCATCACGGCCGAGGCTGAGAAAAACCGTGTTTTTGAGATTCTTCAGCACTTCTGGCACCAGTGCGACAGGCTGAAAATGCAATCCACGTTGCCCCATCCTGTAAAGCATGTCGACTCGTTCAGAACTGCTGATTTTGAAATCCATCGGACCGGTCGATGAAAGCAGATTCAGGGAATCCGCCATTTCGAGATTCGTACGTATACCGATGAGCAATGTCCAGCCCGAATCAAGCCAGTTCGACTCCAGGCTGACCTGCATACGAGTGGCCATACCAACAAACGGGCGTTCAAAATAGCCAGGCTCCTCGAGGTTTTCAACCAGATCCTGAATTTGACGCTTCAGTGCAAAGAACATCGGTCCGAGGTCTTCATGATTATATTTCGGTAATTGGCCAATCATTCGGTTTTGGGAAATCCCAAGAATGGCCAATCGCCCGATCAGGTCGCACAGGTCGCGATAAATCCAGATAGGCGCCAATTGAATACAATTATTGAGAGACTCAAGCATTGCCACAGCCTGATTCAGCAGCGATAGTCGGACAAACAAGGCGGGATCAGAAAAAATCCGATTGCCGCTAGTCATATGGCCATTGCCCATCTCTAGCCCCATGGCCTCAAGTTTTCGGCGAATAATATCGTTAAGTGATTCCAAAATTGAATATTTCAAAACGGGCGATGCTTCAGCCGAGAGCAGAGGTGGAATATGGCCAGGAACGATTTCAATTCCATCCTGAGAATGACTGGATCGCCGCAAACGCACTATTGGCATAGTGTCGTAGCCTGGGCCAGCATCTTGCGAGGCGAGGAGAATTGGCTTCAATCGACGAATTCTGATCGGTTGTAACTGACCGTCGTGCTCGTCGGGTACAAGGATTTCATTTTCTTCAAACGGTTGGCCTGCCACTTTTGTATCGGAATTGAATGTCAAGGGCAGGGCAACGTGAATTTCAACCTCTTGCCCGGTGGAGAGAATCTGCCGGACTGGTAAAGGCGAAATCTGCTGATCCTGCGGAATATTCAAAATCTTTCCGGACGGAAACCGAGCAAGCATTCGGCGAATGACGAGTCGACCAGCGTTCAGGGCATCCTGATCAATGTCCAAAATACGAACGCCCCAGGGAAACGGCGCGATGCCGTCAAAATTCTGGCTCAGTTGGTGCTGATAATGTCGGTCCTGAGTTTGAAAATGTTGTGGCCGAAGGAACATTCCTTCATGCCAGTCAACCGGGTTGCGATCCATGTGCCCTAAATTCCCTTGAGTGATGCCGAGCGGCAAACCTGATCAGACTTCCTCGAACTCAGTATCATGATAATACTTGCAACTCAACTGATCGTCAATTCCGGCGGGCTCATTCGGCTCTCCCAGCCAGGTATTCCAGCCTAGTTTTGACGGTTGATCTAGTCCTGATGACTCTTGATGAAGCCCCAGTCGTGCCGACTGTAGCGAATCTGAGCGGAGTCGGATACGAATGGTCGGTTTCAACGTCGGGTCTGTTTTTAAACTAGCCAGTGTCCGAACAGCATCAAGCATCGTTTTGGACGGCGATTTATTAAGGGGATTGGATGGCGGCAGGAGGCGATTGAGGCCTCTCCAATCGACTGGACCGATGTTGATTGTGTAGTTGGATTGCGAATTCAGAATGCGAGTGCCCAGCGAGACATTTACCCCGAGTTGGGCTTGGGTGCTGTTCGTCAAACTTCCGAGCCGGGCCAGAGCATGGTCGGGTATTACAGACCATTTAGGAGTAAAACAGCTGATCTGAACGGGGGCCTCTGTTGCTTTGGAAATGATGTTTTGCACAAGTGCAACGCTCATTCGAGGACGCGAGCGTGCCAGTTTTGTACTGAGAAACAAGTCGGACATCGTTCGATTGATCGATCCTCCGAAACTTGGAACAGTGACTTGTATCCTTCTCTGCAATCCACCAGTTTGAATCCCCCCAAGGCATTTGAAAAAGCTTTGAAACGGATCGCGTTGGCCCGAAATCTCTGACTGCTCTTGTTGTACTGGTAGCTGGGTACGCTCCCAAGCCAAATAAAAGAGGGCGATAATGCGATTATTAAAGAGGTCGAACCAATCCCGCAGAGCGTTGGCCTCGTTATTCAGATTATTCCGTTGGAGTTGGATCAAGAGGTCGTTGTAATGCCTCGGCAAGACACCAGTTGGGCCATGCAGTCCCATGAAGTTCACTGTCATTTCCAGCTTCTTCGATTTCCTGCCTTGTCTGTCATTATTCTGAATCAGTACAACATCCTGAATGCTGGAAGCCGGAAACGAGTTTGAAACGTTGGATCGAAAATAAACGATTGGCCCATGCGATGTTAAGCCTGCTGCAAGCGGTCCACCCCATAATGTCGGATTTTCGCCGTCGTCGCCGCCAACTGATTTTTGGGCGTATAATGCAAGTCGCTGAATCTTCCTAACAGCCTCAAAAAAGTCAAACGATGTGGGGTCAGCCAGGAGTGGCTTGATTACATTTTCAATATTCTGGGTATTCGGATTCATAGGCATGGTGTTTCCCCAGTCCTCACAGGCCATTGATGAATCAGTGACTGCCCCCGAAAATCCAGCAATTTCATTTGAAACGAACTGTTGACACTCAAGTGAAGGCCAAGGAATCTTTCGAGCACGCTGGCCCACGGAATCAGGCCTCCATGAACGAATTCTTCGGCTCTCACGTAAAAGTTCAATTCCAATCCGCGAATCCAGGTGGAGTGTCCATCTTGGGAATATCGCATCATGGTAGGCCGGGTTTCCAACTTTTCAATGGCATTGATTCGGGTTTCATTCAAAAGCCGAATATCCTGATTCATCGTTGGATCTGATGGCAGATAAAGCTTCAGAATATTACGAAATGCTTCAACCCCTTCCGGTCCATTTGTCCAACTCAAGGAATTCAAATTGATTTGAGACAAAAGTTTGCCATAAAGTAGTCGAGATGATGGAGACCGAAGGCTTGGGGTGGGTCGACTGACTGTTACAATTCTTGATAGAGGTTCAGCCCCGCTCAATAGCGAAAATGAAAGTCCGCCCTTCACTTGAGACAACTGTAAAGGAAGATCGCCATTAGAGCATTTGGTGCGAATGACAAGCGTGGAACCGTCGGGTGATTTCGGCTCCATTCCAGGCGTTACAATTCGGATCATTACATCACTGAGAGCACGGTTGGCAAGCTTTGGAAACGAACGGACCGATTGCCAGTAGCCTTTTGGGGTATCGGTAGGTGCATCCCAAACTGCGTTAAAGAAAGGCGCGAGTTCATGAGACGTGCCCTCCTCAAGCGAAGTTTGTGTAACAGATTGAATTTCATAGATTTCTCGACTCTCGTGATGTGCAACATCTGGCACAACCACATATTCATATTTGGAAGCAACAGTCGAGACCGGTTCGGCGGTCTGGTCAAA
>CAMCFM010000246.1 GCA_945874095.1 Candidatus Kuenenia stuttgartensis | reverse complement strand
ATAGTACGGTCAAGCAACTGCATGATCAAGGCTGAGGTTAGAACTGGCAAGGCGAAGGCTTGGAGAAGAGCTGTGATGAACATGGCCCAAACGGTCATGGGCATGCGAAACATCTTCATTCCAGGAGCACGAAGCATGATGATGGTGGTGATGTAGTTGATCGACCCCATCAAACTTGATATACCAGCAAATAGCAGAGACATCAACCAGAGTGTCTGTCCGTCAAGCGACCCCGGTGTTGACCAGCTGAAGGTAGACAGGGTTGGATAACTTGTCCAGCCTGCCTCAGCAGCTCCACCAGGTGTGAAGAAGGAATAGGTCATCAGGATAATGGCTGGCCACATCGCCCAATAGCTGTACATATTCAGCTTTGGGAAGGCCATATCACGGGCGCCAATCATCAGAGGAATCAGGAAGTTCCCGAAGGCACCGGTGAGAAGAGGAATGATCACGAAGAAGATCATCACCGTGGCGTGCATGGTGAATAGCTTGTTGTAATATTCAGGCGGCAGACGGTAACCATAATCTGCCCATAGTTCACTGAGGATCGGAATTGGCTTCCATGGCCAAGCAAGCTGCCAGCGAACAGCAAGAGCCAGAAGTCCGCCAATCCAGAACATGATAATTCCTGAGAACAGGAACTGGATCCCGATGATCTTGTGATCAAGCGAGAA
The DNA here is from genome assembly GCA_945874095.1 of Candidatus Kuenenia stuttgartensis. GTDB lineage: Bacteria > Planctomycetota > Planctomycetia > Isosphaerales > Isosphaeraceae > QWQI01. Next base: position 6,177 of record CAMCFM010000246.1, on the reverse strand, counting down.
TACGTACTTGCTCAGAAAGCTTGTTGGTTCTGGGTGGATATGATCGTCGTGGCCGTGACCGGCCGAATGTGCATGGTCGCTCATTGTTGTATCAGCCTCCGTTTGCAGCGTTGGCAAGGGCCAGTTGGTCGCGGTTTTGTTCGGTCCTGGCTTTCTTCAGCCAAGTATCAAATTCTGCCTGAGTTTCGTGAACAGTGACGTTGCCACGCATTTTATAATGTCCCCAACCGCAAAGCTCTGCACAAACCAGTTCAAACTTACCAGACGTGTCTGAATCAAACCAGACAGGGATCGTCAAACCTGGAACGGCATCTTGCTTGATACGGAATTGAGGAAGGAAAAAGGCGTGCAGGACATCCTGACTTTTCAGGTGAATGACAGTTGGTTCGTTCTTGACGAAGTGGAAGTCGTTCACGGTGATGATGTCGTCATCGGTGTGGAGACGGCGATCGTCTCCAGCGTAGCGGAACAACCATTGGAATTGACGGCCTGTCACTTCAGCAACTGGCTGGACCTTGGGAAGTGAGCTTCGAAACTTGATCTTCGACCAGGTCCCCATTTGATAAAGGGCCAAGAAGACCAGAATTGAAGCAGGGATAATCGTCCAGATCACTTCAAGTTTCATCTGACCGTGAACGTACTGTGCCTTACGACCAGGGGCGTCTGCGAACGTCCAGAGTGTGTAGCAGAGAACGATTTGGGTACCTACGAAGACGATACCCGTGATCCACAGGATGATGATGAACAAGTGGTCGATCTCACGACCCATAGAGGAAACGTTTGGTACCAGCCACCAGTCGGCATCAGTTCGCGCGTAGATAAAACATCCTGTCGCGAAGATGGCGCCGATGGCGAAAAGCAGCGTCCATAGGCGATCGGTCTTCATTGTCACTCCAAAAATCGGCCGCCGGGCGATGGCGGCCTTACATCAGGCCAATATGATTTCAGTCAACAGATACGTCGATTATCGGTTAGCCACTTGAGGAGGCTTCGGAGCATCGTTTCTTACTGGCTCAGTCGCATCACGAAGCAACTCAGGCCGATTCGGTACTGCCATCACAAAATTCACCAAATCCCAGATCTGATCTGGTTTCAATGTCGTTTCGTGAGCAGGCATCTTGGCCCCATTGATTCCCTTGGCAATTCTCCAGTAGATATCAATCGGACGACGACCGCCTTTATATGTCCCTGTATTCAGGTTCGCTGGGCGAAGTGGCCATTGCCAATCGTCCATGGAACCTGTCCAATCGGTTTGAACCTTATTGAAGTAACTCTTCACCAGATTCGCCGAATCAGAGACCAAAGTGGTCATGCTGTTTGTTGAACCAGAATTCGCGGAATCCATGGGCACCACTTCGATCTCCGCCTTAGGAGCTTCTGTGGTGAGAACAATGTTCACCTGTGATCCTGGGAAGTCTTCCAGTAATTGCTCACGAACTTTTCCAGCAAGCAATTGCGAACGGACTTCTGCAAGTTTCTTCTGTGAATCGGTCGCTTCAGCAGGAATTTCAATCTGGCCAGAGTAGGTGATCACCCACCCCTTGGTGTCAGTCACTCCAGACAAAGCAGCCAGAAGATCATGACGGATTCCAGGTGTCACATCTTCAACCAACTGAGGTTTTACACTGCCCTTGGGCGTGACCGTCAATGCCGGTTGCTCGACTTTATCATCCAGTTTGAGTGCGACCTGAAGGCCAGGAAACTCATGAGAAAGTTTTTCTTGAATGACTTCCTGAGTAGCTCCACCACTGGATTTTGTGGTAATCGTAGCGAGCCATCCGTCGAGCGGTAAATGATCACCATGATGGGATGAGTTTCCGTGGCCAATCCCGTTTGCAGCCAGTCGTGCTGCACGTTCATCTTTGACTTCACTGAAACGCTCAGCTGTGGATTGGATCAAGGCTATCGCACGATCTTCATCCGTGTTAACGGCTTGATAGACATGCTTTCCGAACATCACCTTTTCAAATACGCGTTTGTCCACGAAGCTCTTGCCATTGCCTATACCTTGAAGCCCGTGGCAACCCCAACATTCAAGGCGTTCTGTTGTCTTGCCCAGAAAGAGTTCGCGACCTCTAAGTATCGAGTCATTCGTCGATTCCAAACGAGGCTTTGGAGTATTTTGAACTTGTGAATCAGCCTGAGCCCACTTATCTGAAACGGTTTTGGCCGTTTCGAGAGCTTTGGGATAAATCTTTGAATTTAGAGGCTGTTTATACCAATCAGTTGTCGGGCTAGCAGCACCCTTGTCGGCGGCGATTTCTTCATCCCATGCACCATCGGCTACGTCCTGTGCCATCAGGATTTCAGTTTCGCCACGTATCGACAGGAAGACGACATAGTCAATCACTTGTTCGATTTCGAGAGGAGTCATCAAGGCTTCAAAGCCAGGCATGGATGTTCCATGAAGGCCATAATTGATGCTCTTCCATAGATCGTCATGACTCGGCTTTGCACCTGCTGTGGTGGAAGTGAACTTGTAAGTTCCCTTGCGATAATCCCTTGGGCGTGGATAGAGGTAATCTGCCGTTGGACCGGCACCATCACCTGACACTCCGTGGCAATGCAGGCAGTGCTTGCGATAAAGTCCATATCCACCACCAATTTGATTATCTTCTGATGTCGCTACTACGATCGGATTTCGACCGCCTGTTTCATCGACTTCAAAGTTCGCGAGATACCTGCCACCAGCCCGAACCGCCAAACCCTCTGGTACCTTGATTTCGCGAGGTGATGGACCAAAAAGTTCAGCAAGTCCACGAACCACGGCTTCTTGCTTTGGAGTGTCTTTAATGTCCGTTACGAGTTTCGACTTCGAATATGAAAGCGGATGCGCCTCAAACTCTCCGGCACACCCCAGAGTCATAAACGCGATCAACGCCACACAGGGCACATAGTTATAGGATCTCACCGTCATCAACCTCCCCTGTATTACATCGCGGATGTTCGTTGACATTTTTTCCATCCGTTGCTTCTTCGATGCGTTCAGGATTAATGGATCGATCAGGGCAGAAAGTTTCCATCTCAATGGATACTATCTATATTAGTTACTGCACTCAATTCGCTCAAGGACAGAGTCAGGATTCAGAAATATTATAATTTCTGTAATCACTGAAAACACTGAAATGACTGAAAAGTAGAATGCCCATGAACTCATTTGAAAGAGTTCATGGGCATTTGGATTTACTTGGTTTGCTTGGCAAGTCGAAGTCGAGACCGAAGCTTCTCAAGATTCATGAGACGCGTATTGATATCGGTGTCGTTGTGAGCTGGCTTCGAGCGGGTCGTCTGAATTTCCTGCTCAATCTGGGACACATTCAGGCTTCCTGCATCCACAGCCTTGTCCGTGAGGATCACGACAATGTTGTCACGAAGTTGAAGAAACCCACCATTCAGGAAATACTTACGATGACCTGTCGGGGAACTGAGTCTGAGTGCCCCAAAGCCAAGTTTTGCGATCACCGGATCGTGATTCTTCGATATCCCATATTCACCATCAGGCAAAGGGACAATCACTTGCTTCACCCACTCGTCAATCACGATCCGTTCAGGTGTGACCACCTGAAGACGAATCGACTGATCTGCTGAGGGTGCGATTGTTGTTCGATTTTCTGGTGCGGCAGTGGCCATTTTAAGTTTTCACTCCCGTGAAAGAGATGAGCGTTATGGCCCCTATCAACGTGCCATCTTCTTGGCTTGTTCTTCGGCCTGTTCGATACCACCAACGTAGAGGAAAGCACCTTCTGGAAGGTGATCCCACTTGCCTTCGCAAAGCTCTTTAAAGCTGCGAATGGTATCAGGCAGTGTCGTGTACTCACCAACCCGGTTGGTGAAGACTTCGGCCACGATGAATGGTTGGGACAGGAATCGTTCAATCCGGCGAGCGCGGTGTACGATCATCTTGTCTTCTTCAGAGAGTTCATCAACACCAAGAATGGCGATGATGTCACGAAGTTCGCGATATCTCTGGAGAATCGACTGCACCTTACGAGCTACGGCATAGTGTTCTTCACCCACATATTGAGGGTCAAGAATCCGACTCGAACTGCCCAAAGGATCCACAGCAGGATAGATGCCCTTTTCGGCAATTGACCGCTGAAGGACGATGAACGCATCGAGGAAGCCGAAGGTGGTCGCTGGAGCTGGGTCAGTCAAGTCGTCCGCAGGAACGTAAACGGCTTGTACAGAGGTAATAGCACCCTTTTTGGTCGAGGTGATACGCTCCTGAAGAGCACCCATTTCCGTTGCCAGTGTTGGCTGATAGCCTACGTTCGAAGGCATCCGGCCAAGAAGGGCGGAGACTTCCGAACCAGCCTGGCTGAAACGGAAGATGTTATCAACGAACAACAGTGTGTCAGCACCGGTAGAATCACGGAACCATTCGGCTGTTGAGAGAGCTGAAAGGGCGACCCGCAAGCGAGCACCTGGTGGTTCGTTCATCTGACCGAAATACATCACGGTGGAGTCGATAACCGACTTGCCGGTTGTTCCAATCTTGGTTTCCTGCATCTCGAGCCAGAGGTCGTTCCCTTCACGGGTCCGTTCTCCAACGCCTGCAAATACAGCGTAACCTGAGTGAACTTTCGCGATACGTGCGATCAGTTCGGTCAAAATGACGGTCTTGCCCAGACCAGCACCACCGAAGAGACCGATCTTTCCGCCCCGAACGAACGGAGTCAGAAGGTCGACCACTTTGATACCAGTTTCGAAAACTTCGGTTTTCGGTGAGAGGTCATCGAAAGCAGGTGGATCGCGGTGGATCGGCCATCGTTCTTCATATTGAACAGGGCCACGACCATCAATCGGTTCGCCGAGAAGGTTGAAAACCCGAGCCAGGGTTCCCTTGCCGACAGGTACAGAAACAGGTCCGCCTGTGTCGGTTACGGGCATACCGCGCACGAGTCCATCGGTGGAACCGAGAGCCACGCAACGAACACGATTACCGCCCAATTGTTGCTGAACTTCACCTGTCAGGTTGATCTTCACACCTTTGAGGTCGGTATCGACCCGCAGGGCGTTGTAGATATCCGGCAGGAAACCCTCATCGAATTCGGCGTCGAATGTGGAACCGATGACTTGGATGATACGTCCGTTCGCAGTGGCCATGATCGAGATGATCCTTGTGCAAATGAAAGACGAGTGACTGGCTGATGTTTCAAACAGGAATTTGTTGTGTCCGGGTACGGCTCACTCAAGAGCGGCCACGGCACCGATGATTTCTGATAGTTCGCGGGTGATCTGCGCCTGACGGGCACGATTATAAAGCCGGGACAGCGTTTTGGTCATGTCCTCAGCATTCTCAGTCGCGCCTTTCATGGCCACCATACGGGCAATCTGCTCGCTGACAGCTGCGTCAAGAAAACACTTGAAAAGCCTGACTTTGAATGAGACAGGAACGATCTCTTCGAGAATACTCCGGGGATCCGGAAGGTATTCGTAAGGAACATTCGATGAAGTCGTTTTTACTTCGGCTTCTGTTGCTTTATTCTTGGATCGACCAAGTGTTTCAACCTTGCCAACATCTTTGGTGGACATCGGCAAAAGGGTACTTACGATCGCTTCCTGACGGGCAACGGAGATGAATTTGGTGTAAACCACATCCACTCGGTCGACTTTTCGTTCAAGAAACAAATTCATGTACCGATCAGCAATCTCTTCGACTTCGTGATACTGCGGACGATCTTCAAAGTGAGTGAAAGTCTTGTCTGCACGAATCCCTTGGAATCGAAGGAAATTGATCCCGCGCTTGCCAGCGATTTCCAGATGTGTTCCCAAGCCACCAAGTTCGTTTTCCTGTCGGGTCCGAACTGTTTGACGCAAAACGTTGGCGTTATATCCACCGGCCAGTCCACGATTACTTGTCAGGGCTAGCAGGACCGCATTTTTCGGAGCGTTACGCTCTTCAAGCAATGGATGCTGAAAGTCTGTCTGCGAACCGCCCAGATCCTGTACTAGTTCGGCGATTTTTCGCGTGTAGGCTTCGGCTTCAGTGGCCCTGTCCAACGCCTTTTTGAAACGGGCGGTGGCAATCAATTCCATCGTCCGCGTGATTTTCTTGATATTCTGAACTGCCTTACGGCGTTCTATGATCGCACGGGCTTTGGCCATGGTCGTTCGTTACTCAATGAATGTTCAGTGACTGGTCAACAGTGGACACGTCTCTTAAAACATGCCCAC
>CAMCFM010000245.1 GCA_945874095.1 Candidatus Kuenenia stuttgartensis | reverse complement strand
GGCGAAATCGCCTATCAGGCTTTCGACATGAAAGTTCAATACACGGACATCATCGACATGCCAGCCCATTCCATTGAGCGGGCAGGGGGGGCAAAACGAGTCGATCTGGACACGCTTCTGGCGACAAGCCAATATGTCAGCCTTCACGTCCCACTGGATTCATCCACTCGCAAGCTGATCAACACCGAAACCCTGGCCAAAGTCAGGCCCGATTGTATCCTGCTCAACACCTGCCGAGGGCCTGTTGTGGATGAATCGGCAGTGGCCAAGGCGCTCGACGAAAAGCGTTTATATGGATACGGCGCTGATGTTTACGAAGTCGAGCCACCCGCCGTTCCAGGCCACCCACTGATTGGCCGAACTGATAACGTTATCCTCACGCCCCACAACGCAGCCCAGACGGAAGAAAGCCTGATCAACATGGCCCGCTGGATGGCCGAAGATGTTCTGAGAGTGCTTGAAGGACAATCGCCAGAATATCCGGTCAACGACCCTGAAGCAGTTGCTGCTTCAAGGCTTAGACGGGGATTTTGAGTCCCGTTAAGGATGATTTCCGCAAAAGAAAAATCGTAGGTCTACGGATCAGCCGGGGCCTACGGATCTCACCCTTCGTTGATTTTCGTCGAGATATTTAACAAGCTTTTCAGTGAGCTGGCCGGATCCGTCCATTCTGGGCACCTTATGCTGGCCACCCAGTTTACCCATAGACTTCATCCAGTCGCGGAACGTATTAGGGGCGACCTCAATAATTTCTGGAGCAGGAATACCAACACCTTCAGCTCTGTGGGCTTGATAATCCGCGTTTCTGCGACACAGTTCCGCGTCCATCGAATCACGAAACTGGGTCAGATTCTCAGGCGATTTCTCGAATTCGATGACGTATTTGTGATAGCCCAAAGCACCTTGGAAGATCGGCCCAACGTGCCATTCCCCCACTGTCGAACCCATCGACTCGGCAACAGAGGCCAACGAAAGTTCGATCTCTTCGCTGATCAAATGCTCTCCAAATGCAGAGAGACTATACTTCGTTCTGCCTGTGAAGGTAATCAATGGAGGACTGACTGACTCAAAACGCACGGTGTCACCGATCAGGTGCGACCACATCCCGGCACAGGTGCTGACAACAATCGCGTAATTGATGCCTGGCTGAACGTTTCCAAGCCAGTGGCGAGTCGGTCTGGTGGAACCCAGTTCATCGACAGGAATAAACTCGTAAAAGATCCCGTGATCGTACAGCAGCCTGAGATGCGGAGTAGCCGTATCTTCAATAGCTACAAAGCCTTCGGAACACGGATAAGTCTCTTGAAGGCGGATTTTTTTAGGGTCCCCCAGAATGGCTTCGAAACGCGACCTGTAAGGCTCGAATTTGACACCACCGTGTACCACCATCTCCAGCGTGGGCCAAACCTCGGACAGAGTCGATTTGCCGGTCATCTGAAAGATCCGTTCAAACAGGATCAAAAGCCAGCTTGGAACGCCACTTACGAGCGTGATCGGCTCGCGGATCGAGCCTTCGGCAAACGCCTGAAGTTTTTTCTCCCAGTCCGTTTCCAAGGCCAGACTCAGAGGAGGAAACGTATATGGACGAAGGGCTTCTGTCACTTCGCGAGCGGCGATTCCAGAAAGATCGCCCTGCATGACACCGGGCGAGATTGGTTCGAGCGCTGTGGACCCACCGAGAAAGAAAAAACGGCCCTTAAAGAGCTTGGAATCCGGGCGTGACGCAAGGTGCTGGGCCACCATGGTTCGGGAAGCGATCAGGTTGGATCTGACCATATCCTGAGTGATCGGGATATATTTCGTAGCGCCCTGAGTGGTGCCGCTTGTCAGTGCATAAAATGGGATAAGTCCGGGCCAAGCGAGGTTTTCAGCACGAGGAAAAACCGCTTTGAGATACTCGTCCCAGAATTGTTCGTAAGTCCGGATCGGTACGGCTGCCTGAAAATCGGCAGCACTTCGTATCGATCTGAACTGATGGTCCTGACCAAATTTTGTTTTGGCTGCTTTTTTAACTAAGTGTCGAAGTGTAACTTTTTGAGCCTCGATAGGATTGGATCGGGCTAGTGATCCGATCCTCCATTTGGCCCAGGCGTGAAACGAAGTATTGACGGCTGAACGAACAGCCGGGTTTCCGGTCAAGGTCTGAATCAGGCTCATTGAGGAAACCCCGGTGTCGATCAGGTTGTCAGACGCTCATCACAGATTTTGGATCACAACAGTGATAAGCACCGGCAGGTGGGAAGTTTCGAGGCTCGAACTTGAACCTGACGTGATTGAAATGGCGGCGATAGAACTTGAGATAAACCCATGGCATTTCAGTGATTTGGCTGAATGGGCCACCAGGTTTGAGGACTTGGGCCACACTCTCAAAAAGGGCTTGCTGAAGTTCAGGCGGGAACGATGGAATGGGAAGGCCCGAAACCACGGCATCCACCTTGTCAAGTCCTCTGGCAGCGAGGATTTCAGGCAGATGGCAAACGTCGCCCTCGATGACTTCAACATTTGGAGTATCGGCAAACCGTTCCGTCAATCGACGAACGAAGTCAGGGTCTCGCTCTACCGCCAGGATCCGGCAATCTGGGCGTGCCTTTTCGACAATCACTTGAGTGATCGGCCCGGTACCGGATCCAAGTTCCAGAACTGTGTTGGTATGGGCCCAGTCAATGTTGGCCACAGTCGCAAGTGAGAGCTTGCGACTGGATGGGGCCAGACTGGCGATTGCCGTACCGTGCTTGAGAAATTTCCGCAGGAACAGTGTGAAGTCATTCATGCTGTGAGTCTAGGGCTTGGCCGAAATCATTGAAGATACGGCGACGTATGAATCCGGAATCTCAAACCACTCGAAAGATCTCAGCCCACGGTGGCTTAAACCTTCACAGGAACATTGGCCCCAGCATGTTTCAGCCAGCGGGTGGCATCAATCTGTGGGGGAATCGTTGTGAGCTTGTCACGAAGATACTTTGAGACGAGCCCATTAATCAAGCGTGATTTTTCAATCTGTGGTGCATGACCACATTTTGGAATGACCACTTGACGGGCACGAATCATGCGATCAGCAGCTCGGATCGATCCAGGAACGTCTGACAAGACTTTATCGTCAGCACCCCAGATCACAAGTGTTTGGTGAGGAACCTGTTCGAGCAGATCAGCAACCGAATGTCCCACAGTTCCGCGAAGGGTTTTCAAGACACCCTTCTTCCACTTCCTGTCCTTGAACTTCTTCTCATAAGCCGCAATGAGATCATCATTTGCGAAATATTTCTTATAGAAGACGGATCCAACCAGAGTTCCGTAATTCGCCCGGCTCACGCCCTCGATCACAGGTAGATTTTCATCGCCGTGAAATCCGGATGGAGCGAGTAAAACGATTTTTCCGACCTTCTCAGGATTCGCCACAGCATATGTCAGGATCACCTGACAGCCGAGGCTCGAACCGACAAAGTGGTAGGGTGGTTTCTGAACGAATTCATCCAGAAAAACACCGAGCCGCTCAGCCAGGTAGGGGATGGAAACTTCACCACCCGACTCGATATGCTTATGGAGTGCATCTCCATTGTAGACAAGAAGTTCAGGCACTTTAATATCAAAGTGCTTGCTCCAGTCAGGACGGTTTGTGTTCCAACTCTCCGATTGCTCAGCAAGACCGTTTACAAGGATGACTGGCGGTCTGCGCTTGAATTTGGTCATCAAGCTGAGCGAGAAAAACTGACTGACACGGGGCTTTCGCATGGCGATGGTTCGCTCCGGAACATCCGACAGTGAGAGGTTCAATGGCTGCAAGAACGTGGCCGGAACCAGATCTAGATGTTACCACATGATTTGGTATGTATCCAAGATAGCATCTGGATTGCCCACATGGCAAAGGAGTCGATCCATCGATTCCAAGAATCTGTGCCCGCCTATAACATTCTTACCGGGCAGGTCAAGTTGAATGATCGCTTGCGAAATGCCTGATCAAGCGGGGTTTAATGATTGCTCAAACCATCCTGATTGCCTTATAATCCATGTCTGATCAAGAGAACGGTTGACAGGATCCGTTTGACTGATACAAAACAAGTAGAAAGTGAACAGGACCGAAATCATCAAACTTGCCAAATGGGTCTGATCATTTCGCGGATTCACGAAAAAACATTCCCTATTCGAGTCGGTGGGAGCATAGATCGATGAAGGTTCTATTGACCGGCGGTAGCGGCCTGATTGGTCGTCAAATTGTCGAGCGACTGATGGCCCGCGGTGATCAACCGGTGATACTTTCGCGCCGTGCTGATGAAATCCGCCGTGCCCGTTCCATGCGAGGCGTCGAAGTCATCCAAGGCGATCCAACTGTCGCCGGTGCCTGGGAACTCGGCCTGGAAGGTTGCGATGCCGTCATCAATCTGGCTGGCCATAACCTCTTCGCAGAACGATGGAATGCGGGTGTCAAAGACAAGATTCGCGACAGCCGTATTCTGACCACTCAAAACATTGTCTCCGCCATCGCTCGCTGCAAGACGCCTCCAAAAACTTTGGTCCAAGCTTCGGCCATCGGCTTTTATGGGGCAACAAAGGACGAAGTCCTGACCGAAGAATCGCCTTCAGGTACAGACTTTATGGCCGTTGTCTGCCGCGAGTGGGAAGAAGCCGCCGGTGGCCTTGCAAAGCTGGGCGTGCGTGTTCCAATCGTCCGAACCGGTGTCGTTCTGGCCAAAGGTGAAGGCGCTCTCGGTGCCATGACCCCCATTTTCAAGTGGCTCCCTGGTGGTGCAGCTCCCGTTGGAAGTGGCGGTAAACTCTCTCCAGCCAAGGGCGAACAGTGGTTTAGCTGGATTCATATCGACGACATCGTCGGTATCTTCCTGACCGCTCTTGACCACACCTCAGCCACGGGCCCAATCAACGGCACATCACCAAACCCAGTTCACTTCGCAGATTTTGCCCGGGCACTCGCGCGTGTCCTGAAACGCCCATTCCTGCCACTGGGCCCGCCTGACGCCGTCTTGAACGTGATCCTTGGCGAAGTGGCACAGGTCGTCGCAACTGGCCAGAAGGTGCTGCCCAACAAGGCTTTGGCACTTGGCTATACGTACAAGCACTCAGATGTTCTGGAAGCTCTCAAGTCAATCTTCAATCCGCCAAAGCCGGCTGAGAAGCCTTCTGAACAGCACCATGCACATGCCGCTGGTCATCATTGATTTTTGATCTCTGATTCAGATTCATAAAAGATCGGCAAAGCCAGTCCCAGCGACCTTTTGAGTATCTCAAATGGTCGTCTCAAGCCCGGAGGCGTCACGACCATGCTCGCTTGTTTCTGGCTCAGTTGCCTCTTGGTTGGCCAAGTTCCAGCCGCTCCCGAACCAGCTAAACCTGTCATCGACTCAAGAGCGATTGTCAACGCACTCGAAACAGCCGTCGCCGACTCGATCGAAAATACTCAGGAGTCGGTGGTTGCGGTCTCTCCGATACGTCGAAACGCCGGGACTACGACAAACGCTGTGAGAGGCAAAACCGTTCCAGTCGGTGCCGATTTTCGCCCGATGGCAGGTGTTTTCGACCCGATGTCCCAAGACTTTCAATCGTTTGATTATGGTTCAGGTGTGGTGATCGGCACGGAAGGCCAAATCCTGACCACTTTTCATGTGGTTCAGGGGGCGGACATGATCCTCGTCAGGGCTGCCAATCGACAGGAATTCTATGCAGAAGTGATAGCTTCCGACCCACGAAGCGATCTCGTCGTGATCGCTCCGAAATTGATTACTGAGAATGGGATCGCAAAAGGACCCGTCCTGAAGCCAATCAAAATGGGCGATTCGGATAAACTCCGTCGAGGCTCATTTCTGGTCGCCTTGGGCAATCCGTTCAACTCCGCCAAGGATGGTCGCCCGTCGGCCGCGTTCGGCATCCTTTCGAACCGTGCTCGACGTCTTGACCTGAACATCGACGAAAGCATGACAGGACGCCAGTTGCGTCACCTTCCAACGCTCCTGCAACTTGACAGCAAGCTCAATCTGGGAATGTCCGGCGGAGCATTGGTCAACATGAATGGCGAGCTGGTCGGCCTGACCACGACTGGCGGAAACCCTCAAGGTTTCGATGCACAGGCAGGTTACGCCATTCCGATCGACGCCTTGATTCGCCGCTCCATTGCCTCCCTGATCCAAGGCAAAGCTGTGGAATACGGTTTTTTAGGTGTCTCGCTGAACGCATCTGGCAACAACGTCATCAATGGCGTTTCACCTGGGACGCCCGCTGCCAAAGCTGGTCTGCTCCCTCAGGATGAAATCGTTGCCGTGGGTGAATTTCCGATCACCGATGGTGATTCGCTGGTTCTGGCCGTGAACGCTCTGCCTGTAGAAACGCCTGTCAAAATCACCGTCCGGCGCGATGGTCGAGAGATCTCCAAGGAGCTGATTCTGGCCAAATTTCCAGTCGCCGGAGAAGTGATCGCCACCAACAAGCCAGCCCCCTGGCGCGGGATTGAGGTGGACTATCCCTCTGTGGGAGTGGGTAATCAAGGCCCTCAGGCCGAACTTCCTGTCCTGAGAACCGGCCAACCGGATCTCGATGGAGTGCTTGTCACACGCGTGGAACAGGATTCACCTGCGTTCGGAACCTTGAAAATCGGAACACTGATCATCGCCGTCAACGAAAAGCCCGTGAAATCACCTCGAGAATTTCGCGAAGCCGTGGCCAACGCCAAAGGCAAAGTCCGCCTGAAATCGCCCGACGCAGATTTCGAGATCCCGGAATAAGTTTTCCTGAACTCAAATTTGCCCGTGCTAAAACCCTTGCGACAAGCTCGTAAATACTCCGGCAATCAAGCCAACGAAGGCGATGGCGATGAAGCCGACGATCAAGCCAAGCCCTACCGTGATAATCG
>CAMCFM010000244.1 GCA_945874095.1 Candidatus Kuenenia stuttgartensis | reverse complement strand
ACCACATCGCTCACGCCGGCTCCGAAAGCGGCATTGACCACGTGGCGGATCATCGACTGGCCACACACTTCATGCAGCACCTTGGGCTTGTCGGATTTCATCCGCTTGCCTTGTCCAGCTGCCAGAATGACTGCTACAGGACCTATCATAATACGGGCACTCCTTCAAGGAATTGAGACGAAATCCGTTCCGTTCTGGTTCGTCGCATCAGGTTTATCTGATTGTTATGATCGGCAATTCTCAACCTTTTTCATACGCCCAAAATACGATTGATGCCAAGAAAGGTCAAATCCAGATGAGTTTAAGAAAATATCAGTAGACCCACTCAAGGCGTTTTTAACTTGGAGTCGATTCTGAAAATGGCCGACTGTGCAGGCTGGTCAAAAGGGTTATTTGCGATGATCAGAGATTGCCAGGCACGAGCTTCTGCCACCCTGCCCGCATCTTCGCAAGCCTTTGCAAGCTCTCTCCACGTTTCGGCACCAGTTTTTTCGATACTCTTCTCGAGCTTTAATAGCAAGTTGTTTAAAGAATCAATTTTTCCGGACATTTGGACCAAGTTTTTCCCTTTGACAGAGTCACCTGCTTGAATCGAGGCTTGCCCTAGATTTGCTACGATTTCCCGCCTTCCCGGCTCCGCTTTCTCGGCAAGCTCAAAAAATCTTACCGCCGACTTCGGATCACCCTTGGACATCGCCATTCGTCCCCTCAGAATCGCTACACTTGGTTCGTCCACCGCGATCTGATCGAGCATTACCTCCACTTGTTCCATCCTGTTCTGATCAATCAGGAGCTCCATGCGTTTGGCTCTCAACTCGACTCGATTCTCCGGCGACTGCTCGATCTTTGACAAGGCCTGATCTGTAAGGCCCTGTCGTCTTAAGACTTCCGCCAGGGCAATCCGGGAACGGAAATCCTCGGGGTCAGCTTCAATCGCCTTTTCCAATATCGGAACATGCTCTTCAGGATGCCACCAGGCGAGGTCACGCACCATGCACCAAACCCAAATCTCTTTAGCTTTCAACAATGTTAGTTTATTGAGCCTTCGCAGTTGCTCATGCAAGTCGGCACGTCTGAGTTGCATTCCATAAACATAGACCAACTCACGACGCGCCTCGACCGAGTTTTCGTCGAGGTCAATCACTTCCTGGAGCCACTTCTCGGCTTGTCTAAAGCGGAGCCGGGACCGCTCCAGCTGACCACATCTTAACCGAGCCCATCCCGCAAGCGGATGATCATCAGGAATGGCGGAAAGGCTCGCAATCGCTTGATCCAACCGACCTTTGGCAATATCAACACGTGCCTGAAGGCCGTGATCCAAAACGCTGGGATCACGGAGTTTCCTGAGCTTGACCAATACCTGGTCGGCTTCGTCAAAGTGCTCCGTCTCGACCAGACTGAGTGCACGTTCATAAATCATCTGCGGATCGGAAACGATCACAAACGACTTCATCAAAAATAGAGATCCAGCTAAACACAAAAGAGCCAGACTGATCCGTAACGGTTTTTTCCAGTTCAGGCTCATCAAAAACATCCTTTTCAGCAATGACTATGGAACCGGCCAAAAATCAATTCCCGAATCTAAGGCTATTGGGTTTTGCCATTATTCAGTGATCCTGCAGACGCGTCCGAAGTATCAGAGAGGACTTTTTCTGAAAACTCATGCTTTTCGGGTGGTTTAGACTTAATCCTGGCACATCTGGCATCAAGCTTACACATGTCGCTCTCAAGGCTTTCCCCATTCATTTCGAACTCTCAATCACTCGCCAATTGTATCGTCACTGAGTCTGAATCCTTAGAAAAAGCCAGTTTGTGAGAAAACCCGCAAGCAAGGAATCAGGTTTCAGCCTTATCCTGAAAGTGCAAATCGATGTGGGATGTGGATCACTAATCCTGCTGTTTTTTTATTGAAACGCAACGGGACCAAACCTGGCCCCGTTGCGTTTGGAGTTCATCTTAGTATAGATGGATGAGCGATCAATATGAGTCGGAACTCAAAACCTCACCACCGTCCCTTGTTCCAAGTGCCACCCATATTTGACGACCGATCGAGTTCTTCACGAACTTGACCGAACCATCACCCATGCAAACATTCACACCACCTGGATGCAAGCTGGTCGCGTTGGTCATGGAAGTATTATCGGCTCCGCACCCTGCACATCCGACCCGACACGAACCCCAGGGCTTTTCATTCGGAGTCAGAATCGTGCTGAACATGGTCCATCCGCTTACACCCATGCTCCAGCGAGCCCCCACTGCATTTGGGTAATCGCCACCGGCTGCAGTACCGGCTCTCCACTTGTTATCGCACGCGTTGATCAAAGCCATAGTGCCTGCTGTGGTCGTCTGATCCACGAAGGCGTGGTAATAACGACTGCCTGCCACATTAACCATACCAGTTCGGCGCGTCACTTTCTGGGATCCGCCGGGGCTGACCAGTACCTCAGAAAATGCGATGGTATTCGATGTCCCATCTGTGCAATCCCGCAAGCCAAACGAGTACGTGTATCCGAATAGGCCTGGCGAACCTCTCCCGCCGTTCGGTTTGCCGGTCGTTCCATCAATTGAGGCCATGCCTTCGGCCTGAGTGTTCGGGCCAACACTTGCGAAATAACTGTTGGTATTCGACTTGCCGGCCTCGTTATCAGAAGGGCACAAATACTGGCTCACCACAGTGTTGAATACGGTCAGGTTGGCCGCATAACCTAAGGGTGTCCGGCCCGAGTGCCAAACCGCAAGATTGAAATTGGCCGCATTATAAAGCGGAACTTGTTCTGTAAAACCAAGCAGTAATGCCTGGGCCGACCAGTCGTTCCAGTGCAGGTATGTGCTCGGCAAGGCGCTGATCGTTACCGATGCACCATGGGGAAAGCTTTCGTGAGTCGAATGATAATTGTGCAATGCCAGCCCGATTTGCTTCAGGTTGTTTATGCATTGGGCGCGGCGGGCGGCCTCACGGGCTGACTGGACAGCCGGCAGCAGTAGAGAAATCAGGACTGCGATGATAGCGATGACTACCAGCAGCTCAATCAGCGTGAAACCACGCTTTTTCATCTTAATCTGATTCATGCGATTCTCCGTACGGTCGTTAGAGAGATGAATGGATATTGGTCCGACAAATCAATCAAAGTACTACGATACCGAAACTCCCCGAAACTTCTGGTCCTCATGAACCAAAAGGTTTATTTGGAAGGAGTTTTCTTCTGTTTTGACTGCTCCGTGATAAAAGCGTCCGAGGCTTCCGCCTGACGCTTCATTTCATCGGTAACTTCAACTGTCTTAGGTTTTTCAGCACTGGAGCCACCACACCCCAAAATTCCAGCCAAAGGTATGGCTGAAACAAGCATTGAAAGCATGCGCCTGCGAACAATCATGGTAGAGGTACCTATGAGATTGGGAAACGGGTTTTTCTCTGAGGGGAAATCGTATAGTAAACAAATTCGAAACCCCTGGTCAACCTAAATTTGCTTTTTCGATTTGACAAAGTATCCACTCGTTCGTGAAGATAGCGTTCACTATACGAGTCGATCAAAAATGTCGATTCGTAGAACGCCCCGCCCACCTCCAATCTCGAATGAAGCAACAGGAATGGATTATGTCCTTAAAGCTCACTCTCGCAATTCTCGGGTTCAGCCTGGTAACCGGCATTGAGGCCCCTACTCAGGCCCAGAACGTTGGTTTTCTGCCAAAAATCGAAGCCAAACTGGCTTACCCCAACTTAAAATTCAAAAGGCCTGTGGCCTACGCCTGGCCTAAAGACGGCTCGGACCGCTCCTTTGTTGTAGAACAAGACGGTCGTATCGTTTCGTTCACGAACAGCCCTGAAGCCAAAGAAACCAAGGTCTTCCTCGACATCCACGAGAGAGTCAACCGCGAAGGCAACGAAGAAGGCCTGCTGGGCCTGGCCTTCCACCCGAAGTTCAAAGAAAATGGCCAATTTTTCGTTTACTACTCGGCCATGAAGCCTGGCCCACGCCGTTCCGTGGTCTCACGCTTCACCGTTTCCAAGACCAACCCTGAAAAGGCTGATCCAGCCAGCGAGCAAATTCTCTGGGTCTCCAAAGACGACCCATTCGGCAACCACAACGGCGGCTGTATCGACTTCGGTCATGATGGCTACCTGTATATCTCCCTGGGCGACAGCGGAGCTGCTGACGATCCTCTCCAAACTGGCCAGGACGGCGGCGACTGGTGGGGTTCCATCCTTCGTATCGACGTCGATCACGCCACTGACGGCAAGGCTTACGGAATCCCTTCCGACAACCCTGCCCTTCGCGATCCTGTCAAGTTCAAGGGCTGGGCTCCTGAAGTCTTCTGCACCGGCCTTAGGAACGTCTGGAAGTTCAGCTTCGACCGTGAAAATGGCCGATGCTGGGCGGGCGATGTCGGTCAGAACCTTTGGGAAGAGGTCGACATTATCGTTAATGGTGGGAATTATGGCTGGAGCGTTCGTGAAGGCAAACACGCCTTCCCTCGTCGTCAGAAGGTCACCAGCAGCGTTCCTAAAATTGACCCTATCGCCGAATACAACCACAGTGAAGGCAAAAGCATCACAGGTGGCTATGTTTATCGCGGCAAAAAGCACCCAAGCCTTGGCGGGCTTTATGTCTACGGCGATTTCGAGTCTGGCCGTGTCTGGGCTGTTCGCGAACGTGGGATGACCGGCGAAGCTGAAGCTGTGTCTGAAGTTCTGGACCTCAAGAAGAATCCAAGAATCCAGATCGCCGCCTTTGGTGAGGATCATGACGGCGAGCTCTACATCATCGGCCTGGATGGCAAAATTTACTCCATCGCCCCAGCCGGCAAGTAAATCGCCATCGAGTCACGATCCTCCATCTCCATCAAACCCTCTCCTTCATCAGAAAGTCCCTTCATGTTGAATCATCGGCCAGGAATGACTGCTTTGGTGCTTGGGCTGGTCCTATCAGCCTACGCTTCAACCATTGGACTGGCTCAGGAACCGCCTAAAGCTGACCCAAAACCAGCCGAAGCGAAAAAGCCTGATTCCGACCCAAAAAAGCCGTCAATGCCAGATTTAAAGAGGGAGTACGACCTTGTTTACACCAAGGCCGGCACGACCGAGCTAAAGCTTGATCTGGTTCGACCTGCTGGCGATGGCGAGCCTCTGGCAACCGTCATCGTGATTCATGGTGGAGGCTGGCAGGGTGGTAACAAGGAGTCGAATCGCCGATTCCTTGACATGTTGGCACAACGAGGATTTGTGGCTGTTTCACCACAATATCGACTGGTTCCCAAAGCCACCTTTCCAGCTCAGGTGCATGATGTAAAAGCTTCTGTGCGATGGCTCAAGGCCAATGCTGCGAAGTATAGGATTGCGCCTGACCGGATCGGGGCCATGGGCTTTTCAGCCGGTGGCCATCTGGCTTTGATGCTGGGCGTGACCGATGAAAAGGACGGGCTTGAGGGCGATCTTCCGCCCCAGGGCCAAAATTCTAAAATTCAGGCTGTTGTGAACTACTTCGGACCAACCGACCTCGATGCCGACGATCTTCCAGCGTTATCCAGGCCTCTGGTCGACGCCTTCCTGGGTGGCCCTGTCAAGGACAAGAAAAAGGAGGCTTCTCAGGCCTCTCCAGTTGACCTGATCTCAGAAAAAGATGCTGTCATTCTGACTTTTCAAGGCACCAAAGATCCACTGGTTCCGCACACACAGGCCACGAAACTGGCGGACGCTATGACCTCCAAAAATGTCAAGGGCCGAGTTTCACTCTACATCGGCGATGGGCACGGTTGGGAAGGCATTGAGAAAACAATTGTAGAAGCAGCAGACTTTCTTGAGCTGAATCTGAGCAAAAAACAAGAAGGCGGACGCCGACGGCGGAACCCTTAAATCCTCAAGAAACATACAGGTGCGTAAAGGTCGGGAGTCTAGTTCAACTGACCTAGGATTGCCGACCTTTCTCATCTGTAGTGCATCAGGATTGACCGGTTGCTCATCGTAAAGTCCTATTCCAGAAGACTAATCCAGCTAAGCGATGGTCTTTATGGAAAATTTGTAATTAATTGTAAATGCTTTACGATTAGTGTTGCGATGTTAAAAAAGATCATAAAATCAGTAAAATCGGTTATTTTCCGTTGCTTTCATCATTGACATTTGAAAGAGCAATCATAGAATATGAAACAGTTGTCTGGTAACGACAGACTCCAAATGGTATGTGAGATTGTCTCGCATTCTCTTCCGGTGGGGCCTTTAATGGAGGAAGAGTTTCCATGACGCGACGTGCACCGACGATTCCAGACTCAGAACTTGATGTCCTGAGTGTACTCTGGGAAATCAAGACTGGTACTGTCCGCGAGATTCTGGACACTTTGCATAAACGTGGCCGCGAATGGTCGTATGCGACTGTTGCGACACTACTTGATCGGCTTGAACGTAAGCAATTCATATCGTCGAATCGAGATGAACTCGCCTATGTTTATAAGGCGCTGATACCGGCTGATGATGTTCGTCATCGTCGGTTGTCAAACATCTTGGAAAAGCTATTTGATAACGACCCTTCCGCACTTGTCATGCATGTAGTCAAAACATATCGCATGAAGCCTGAAGAAGTCGAAAAGCTCAAAGACGCCCTGGAAAAGGGTGGCCGCAAGCGAACCCGTGCTGCCGCTACTGCGAAAGCCTGAGACTCTCTCTCAAGAAGAAGAGTCTTATATATCTCTCCAGAACGCTTGCTTTCAAGCCTTTGCCTAGCCGCAGAGGCTTTTTTATTTCGGTTTCTCTGCACCATGCATATTTCCATTCCCATGCAAATCTGGTAGTACTCTTATGGAACTTCCTTTTAAGAGACTGCATCTTGCGTTGGGGGCCATATGAGCGAAGCCGTCCTGACTAACGAACTTGTCAATCAAGCCCGAG
>CAMCFM010000243.1 GCA_945874095.1 Candidatus Kuenenia stuttgartensis | reverse complement strand
CTGACAAGGTCATAAATGGGCGGTAAGACTCGTCCGTCAGAAGTTTTCGGAGGCGGCAGAACCGTGGCGGCGGTTTCTCGGACAGCTCGGTTCGGGTGAGCGTAAAGTGTTGTGGTGGCCTGAGTTTTCAGGTCATCAGGGATCTTTGAATCCTTGGCCAGAGCGATAATCAGGTTCGCGCCCGGGATGGTCGAGGCCAGAGTTTGGACCGCCTCGCGGCGCAGCGGCAGGGGGTATCCAGAATCGGTCAGGATCGACTGAAGCTGGGCCGATGATTTGGCTGCATCAAGCCTTGGCAAAAGTTTCACGGCCGAAAGGGCCAGTTCGCTCGACTTTTTATCGGCTTTTGTTGACGCCAAAATCGTATCGACCCGCTGTCCAGCATCTGCGGACTTGTTCAGAGCCAGCCCTTCAAGTGCTGCAATCCGAACAGGTTCTGGAGAATTTTTGTTCTGAAGCAGTTCGTCGATCGTTTTCAAAAGTGAGGCATCGCCTGACCTTGCGGCCAGCTTCACACCTTGAACGGTCAAGGCAGGGGTATTGATGGAGCTGCGGATCAGCTCTTTCACCTCAGAATTGTCGCGGGCCTGCTTCCAATCGCCTTCGAGCTTATCGGCCAGAAGGTCGAGGATTTGGCGGGTGCGAACCACATCGCCAGAATCGCGAGCCAGTTTTGCCAGCACACCAGCGGCCTTAGGATCGCTCATCTGACGCATCACATCATCCCACGCCTGCTGAAGTTGGGGCGTGTTCAGAGCGGGCCTGATGGAGGCAAGGATGTCGAGCGATTCAGGCCTGTGGAGACGCCATGCCAGACCGATGGTTTTGGTCAGGGCGTTGGCTGGAAGGCCTTGGTCGCCAGTTGGGATGAACGCTTCGCTGCGATCTGTCGGGAAATAGGGGGGCAGGGCCACGCCTGATTCCTTGCCCTGAGTTTCCAGCTTTATCTCGCCGAAAAGCTTGCCGTTAAAGAGGCTTGCGACGAATTCCGATTCGCGGTTTTGAATGGCCAGACCAAGAGCTTCAAGGTACCATCGGTCGTGGCCGTCCCACTTGCTGGCGAGCTTTCTGAGGGCTTCGCCGGCCTTTTCCGTCGAGACATCACGAAGGGCAATAATGAGTTCCCGACGCACGCCCTGATCCGGATCGTCCACCTGCTTTAGCAGAACTCCAAGGTTGGATTCAGCCCTGACAGGCTCGGCGGACTTGCCAAAGCGTTCAGGCAGAGTCACAATGCCGACCCGGCTGACGTCCCGGCCAAGCATTCGGACGACCTGTTCGCGAATCTGCGGGTCATCCTGCTTGATCAGGGCAAATGTGGCAACTGGGTCGCCGGCAATCGCGTGCCAGACCCATAATCCACGTGCCTTCAGGCGGACATCGCCTGGCTTGGTGACCAGGTCGCCAATCGCCTTTCTGGACTCATCCTTGCGCTCAATCAAAAGCCGTCGAGCAGCATCGCGGGTGGCTGTGGCGGGTGATCCCAAGGCCTCGATCAAGCCGTCGATTGTTTTGAAGTCAGGCTTCACAGGCTCGACTTTGGCACCCTTGGGCGTGACTCGATAAATCCGGCCCGTGGTCTGATCACTAAAGGCATGGCCACCCACGCCTGCATCGTACCAGTCGGCGACAAAAACCGAGCCATCAGGCGCGGCGGCGGCATCAACAGGTCTGAACCACGGATCGTTACTGCCCAGAAAGACTTTATGAACGGTTTGATAGGCTGCGCCGTGGCGGGTCAGGGGGAACCAGTTGATCTGGCGGGTTCCGGCATCGGCTTCGAGCAGGCTGCCTTCATTTTCCTTACCGAAAAGCGAGCCTTCATAAGCGAAAATTCCGCATGGGCTACCGTTGCCGGTGCCAGCCAGTTTGGGCACGTTTCCAGGAACATCCTCGCCCCAGTGGAGCGGGCTGCCGGGCGTGCGATAGCCATATTTGCCACCGTCCATGATCCAGATCACGCGGCTGCCACGGCGGCCGTCGTCGTCGTTGTCAGACGTAAACAGATTGCCAAAGCTGTCTTGCGATGTCTCGTAATTGTTTCGCTGACGGTCAGCCATCACTTCGAACTGGGTTCCATCGCGATTCACGCGAAGGGTGGTTGCCAGTTGATCGGTGGTCACGCGACGGCCTGACTTGTCCACCACGTCGAAATTCTGAACCTTGTCGCCGCCTTCAGGTTGGACTGAGCAGCAGCCGTCGCCGTGGGTGAAATAGAGCTTGCCGTCGATCCCGAGGGTCATTCCGTGGACACCGTGGTCGGAGTCGATCCCGCCGAATCCGGTCAGGAGAGGGTATCGGATGTCGGCCTTGTCATCGCCGTCCGTATCCTCAAGCACGAGCAGGTTGGGGCTGTTGCCAACATAAACTTTACAGCCAGTGTATTTGCCGGATTTGTCGTAGCGTTCTTCGACGGCAATCCCCATGGGAATCGGGAAGATTTTGTCTGCAAAAACGGTGACTTTATCGGCTTTGCCATCGCCGTCCGTATCTTCAAGAATCTTGATTGCATCGGCATCGGGCACGCGTTCCATCTTGCGGGCACCGTTGCGGTGGAGGCGATAGTTGAGCCCCTCAGTGACCCAGACGCGGCCCCGACTGTCGATATCCATCGTGGTCGGGTTTTTGACCATCGGTTCGGAGGCCCACAAAGTGGCCTCAAGCCCTTCAGCCGGCTTGATCATTTTGGCTGAAGTCTGGGCGTCCACCTGAGCCATTGCCTGGCCATGAAACACGGAGGCGGCTGCAATGGCAGCAAAAACTGTCAAGGTATACCGACGAATAGACTTAGAGACGCGATTGCGGCCAGACATTGTCGTATGAAACTCCGTGATGAAATGAGGGGATTGGTGACGCTGGATATTTAGAGTTTGACCGGAAAGTGGAATCGAGTCCAGATGGAAATGGGGAACGGTGACGAATTGGTGCGGATTCAAACCATGGGCGACCACTGATATTCCCAATCCAGTTCCGCTCCATAGCGGTGAGTCTTATGGATGTCGTTGGTTTTGTCAGACAAACGTTTGATCCATAAAGTTCCTTTTAAAACAGCTGATTCTATGAGTATGAATTCGAGGTCATCCTGATTCTGTCGGACCACTTCAGCCGTTCCAGTCATGATTTGCTGGACGGTTCCGCGATCACCCGAGACGGGCCCCTGGTAATCCAGATAAATCCTTCGATGATCGGAAATTTTCTGGGCTTTCCCATGAGACGGCTGATCGAGCAGTGGGGCATCGAGCGACCAGGTGGGAACTCGCTCGGATTTCTCGTCCAGATCGACCAGAAAATCCCAGTGGCTCTCAGGCCAGTCGTGGTGCAGCAGGACAAATCTGGCTTGGATTCGAGAATGGTTTGACATGAGGTTTCTGTCTTTTTTCAGATGCTTTGGGAGTTTGATTTTATGATACGGTCAACAAGCCTTGTTTTTCGATACGGGATTTTCAGAAACTTAGATTTCGCAATGGATTCTGCCTAACGAACGGCCCTTTTTTTATTTTTGAAAAATATCACTCAAACTCTTCCCCTCCGATTCGGTTCCAGATACATTCACTGAAGAACTTCCCACTGATAGATATATCTACTATCGTCTGTCAAACGATGGTTGATGCTTGCTGAATGGCGGAAATCTTCGGGTTTTGCCATCTCATCGTCTGAGTCTGTGTTCGTATCGTCCTAACGAGGTATGTCATGCGTAAGTCTTTGCTGAGTCTGCGTGGAAGTCTGATTGCGATCATTTCAATCGTGGTTCCGACTGTGGCTCATTCGGCTGAAGTCAAAAAGCCGAATGTTGTGATGATCTTCTGCGACGATCACGCGTTTCAGGCCATCAGCACTTATGGTGATTCGCGCAAGTTGATCGAGACACCGAACATCGACCGGATTGCCAAACAGGGTATGAAATTCAATCGGGCACTGGTACCGAACTCCATCTGTGGTCCAAGTCGGGCGTGTGTTCTGACTGGTAAATACAATCATATCAACGGCTTTTATGACAACAGCTACAGCGCTTTCAATGGAGCCCAGCCGACCTTTCCAAAGATGTTGAAATCGGCTGGTTATCAGACAGGCGTGTTTGGGAAATGGCATTTGGTGAGTGATCCGACAGGCTTTGACGAATGGCACATTCTGCCGGGCCAGGGCGATTATTATAATCCGGATATGATTCATAATGGCAAACGTGTTCGGCACGAAGGATATACGACCGATTTGATCACCGATCATTCGCTCGAATGGCTTGGTAAGAGAGACCAGAGCAAGCCGTTTTTGATGATGGTTCAGCACAAGGCACCGCACCGCGACTGGCAGCCGGCCCTGCGCCATCTGGGGCATGACAAAGACCGGAAGTATCCTGAGCCAGAGACTTTGTTCGATGACTATGCAAATCGTGGGATCGCAGTGCGTGACCAGGAAATGACGATTGAAAAAACGATGACACCAGGCGACTTGAAACTGGTTACATCGAAGCGTCTGACGGACGAGCAGAAGAAGGCTTGGGATGCGTATTATGAGCCTCGAAATGCGGAGTTCCTGAAAGCCGATTTGAAGGGTAAGGATCTGGTCCGCTGGAAATACAATCGATACATGCACGATTATCTGGGCAGTGTGAAGTCGGTGGACGAATCGGTGGGGCGAGTTCTGAAGTATCTCGATGAGAATGGTCTGGCGGAAGATACAATCGTGGTTTACAGCTCGGATCAAGGCTTTTATCTGGGCGAGCATGGTTGGTTTGACAAGCGCTGGATCTTTGAAGAATCCGTGCGCACACCGCTTCTGGTACGCTGGCCCGGCAAGGTTCAGGCTGGCTCAGTGAACCAGAATCTGGTGAGTGTGATTGACTTTGCTCCGACCTTTCTGGAAGCCGCCGGAGTGCCTGTACCAGCCGATATTCAGGGTCGAAGTATGGTTCCGGTTCTGGCAGGAAAAACGCCATCCAACTGGCGTAAGAGTTTTTATTATCACTACTATGAATATCCGGCTCCTCACAAGGTCAGGCGGCATTATGGGGTGGTGACGGATCGGTATAAGATGGTGCATTTTTATGCCCCTGATGTGGATTATTGGGAGCTTTATGATAACCAGAAAGACCCTCTGGAATTGAAGAATATGCTGGGTCAGCCGGGTTATGAGATGGTAGAAAAAGAGTTGAAGCAGGAAGTGGCTCGACTCAGGAAAGAATTAAAGGTACCTGAGGATGACAATGCCGATTATGACGCATTCGTCAGCGAACGGAAGAAGAACCGGCCCGCCTCCAAGAAAAAGGCGGCGAAAGCAGCGGAGTGAGCCGGGTTATTTTGGCTGAGGGTTGACGCCTTCTTCATCCCAGGCGATCTGGTAGGCTTCCGGCGTACCTCGGAGGCAATCGTGGCAGGCATTGGCGATGCCTCGATAGGGCAGGGAGCATCGTGGGCAGAGTCCGGCAGAGCGTCGCAGGACACCCATGACTGGCCCCAAAGTCAGCCCCTCTTTTGAGTTGGGAAAAATTTCGACAAGATCTTCCGCCAGTTGGGCCACATCTTCGCGAACAGATCCAGATTGCATTCGTTGGAAGATGTCCTGAAGCGCACCGACTCGAATTTTTGCCAGCAGAGGTTCGTCCACATCCAGCAAATTGCCGGCATTCTGACCTGACTGATAGGTTCTGATGGCGGCTGACCACTGATTGGTCTCGACCGCGGAATCAAATGCACGTCTGAGGTCTGCAGTCAGATCTCCAAAACCCTCTGAGGGGCTGAGATTGACAAACTCGTTGCTGACAAATGTTTCTGGAGTCGAGTGATGGGCAGCGATGGTCTCATCGCCAAATATCGTGTCAGGCTCAAGGTTTTTGTCGGCGAGAGTCCGATACTGGCCTGACGCCTGATTTTTCAGGTGTCGGTTCAGAATTTTGAGTTTGGTTCGACGATCACGACGCCTGGAGTCTGCGGACTCGTCAAATCGCTGGAGCCAGTGGGTGGCCAGGAACGCCAGGCCGGTACCGGCTGCCAGCCAGCGGATGGCAACGGCAGGTGGGCGGCGAGCGTCTCCAAGTCCACCGAAGATTGCGATGGAGAGTCCGACAGCGATTCCTGTGATTTGGGGGCGCAGGCGATTCATAAGCGTTGTTTATTCCAGATCGTAAGGTACGTCTTCAGATTGGGATCTGTGATGATCGACAGACATTTCTGAAATGGAGAGCAGTGCATGGGTATTGGTCAAATTATCCGGATCTGGATTCAAAATATCCACCTTTAAAGATCCGGATTCAGTGGTCCAAATCGTTGATGTTGCGGAGAAGGTTCTCAAAAAAGTCTCGTTCAGGTCAATCATGATTCGAATGATCGATACAAATTAACGATTTTTTGGTCTGAATCGAATGGCTTGATTTGACCTTGAGGATTTCGCAAGATAAGGAACTACAGATTCTTTGCAAAAGAGAGTAGAATGGGAAGTATAGATAGCATCCGCCATCGGATGTCGCCAGTCTGCTGGTGATCCACAATACAAGTCACAGGTTTGAGCCGGAGTCAGGTACGATGAAACGACGCGCTTTGATGGCCGGAATGGTCGGCGGTGTCATGACAGTAGGCCAATTGGCGTCAGGCCAATCGCCGACGTCGCGGTTAATCCCGACCCGAACAGGCCTGGCTCAACTCGGGCTGGAACGTTCGTGGTTCAATATCGTGCCGCTCGCAAGCGGTGCGGCGCGGGTTTCCTCGATGAACCTGACGGGCGAATATCTGTTCGCCCAGACGACCGACGGTCTGGTGGTCTGCTACAACGCCGAGTCCGGTCAACGGTTATGGACATCCAACCTGCACCTGCAAACTCTTGTCCCTGCTCCTGTTTCGGTCAATGACCGGATGGCAGTTGTGGCCGTTGGGCAGAAGATTTTTGGCCTTGATCTGAAGACAGGCACCAA
>CAMCFM010000242.1 GCA_945874095.1 Candidatus Kuenenia stuttgartensis | reverse complement strand
CCTTGCGACACGAGATGCCTTGGGATATTCCACTTCATCCCAAAATCAAGGGCCACCACATGGGGCGCTGTTGCGATGTTGGAATTGGTCAATCCATAAAGCGGAGCGTCCCAGTTTTGCGACTTCTCCACCATCACCTCGCGGGTCATATCCACACCGATCATGTTCGGAGAGGCTTTGGCTCGTTCCACAAGCTCATCATCGCTCTGGGAGGAACCAATGGCCAGGAGGCCTTTCATCGCTCCAAGGCTACGAATCATCCGAACCAGCTTGCGCGTGTCAATTCCGTAAATCCCGGGTATATCGTTCCTTCGGAGATAATCGTCAAGCTCTTCGTTGGATCGAAAATTGCTTGACCGATTCGCCAGCGAACGCACGACAAAGCCGCGAACCCACGGGCGACTGCTCTCCATATCGTCGACGTTGATCCCATAATTCCCGATTTCCGGGTAGGTCATCACCACAATCTGGCCGTGGTAGGAGGGATCTGTAAGAATCTCCTGATAGCCTGTCATGCTGGTGTTGAAAACAACTTCACCAACGGCTTCTCGATCCGCTCCAAAGCCGAATCCTCGAAAAATTGTCCCATTTTCCAATACCAGGCGTGCAGGCGGGCGAGTCGTCATGGCGTTTTTTTCGATGTTCTCTGTGACAGGTGAATTCATGTCGTATGTATGGTTTGGGGCACTTAGGCCCATTAAAAACAAGATCATACCTCAATCGTTCAAGGAATTCAGCAGAAAAGCCTGAAAATCCTCACTTGAAATCAGGCTTAATTCTATCTAACTGATTCCCTTGGAATTGGTTCTGCCTTTCCCAGCCGGAGCGTTTTTCTCCCAATCAACACCTTCAAACATGCTGCTGCCAAAACCGGAGCGATCGTCAATAACCACAAACCAAACTGCCGTTCTTGTGTTAAACCCGCAAACCCACTCAAAACAGAGCCCCACATAGGTGAAGGTGTGCTCAGAATCAAGCCTGTCATGCCCCAGGCCGGGGCCGCCCAAATCCACCACCACTGCGAAAAGAACGAGACAATCCAACGCCAGTCATCAGACTCCGTGCCTGGCTTTCTGGCCATTCGTTGCGAAGTCCATGCCGATGCCCCAAACCCTATCGCAGCCTCCAGAGCAGCTGACCGATCTTGAACTTCAGCCTCGGATAAATGGATCCGAAATGGTCTACCCATGCCTGCCATGACGAACGTGATCAGAATTAATCCCCATGCCAGAATGGATGCGAATGGGTGGTGGAAAACCAGGTCTTGCCATCCATCCGGCTTCGTCTGAAAAGCAATGGCTAAAACGGTAAACCCTGTAATCATAGTGCCCAACGGCCAACGACATGTCAATCGTTGAACCGTTTCCGAGAGCGTCCCCCGGTTTCCAAGTCGCACCACCAGCACGCTTGAAACTAAGGCCAGTACAAGGCCCGACACAAGTCCATCAAACCAGGCCCACTGCATCAGAGAATCGCGAGCGATCAGGTCCATTTCATTCATGAAATTCTGCGACAAATCATGATCTTTCGTAACCACCATTCCGATCAGCCCAACGACCAAAACGAGAGGCCAAATCGCGATAACAATCAACGGCCGAAACCGCACCGTAAAGGTCATCACTCGAAACAATCCGCTTGAAGCAGGTGTCTGTAGGCCTGAGTTTTTTGTTCTTCCACCAATCGCAAGCTGGATCAGTCCATTCGAAACGGCAAGCACAAAAGTCATCCACAAAGTCCAAGTGGTTGCGACTGCAACTCCCATCCCATCAAGTCGTTGCATCGAATGCACAAGTTCGGCTATCGGCCAGCCTGAAACTCCCCAGATTAAAACTGGAGTAGGGTCAAACAAGCACGCCCCCGCAACCATCTTAAGCTCTTTACTCAGAGAGCTTTGAATTCGAGGCTTAATCACATATCGAAAAGCCTGCCAAAGGCTGGCCCCCAATATCCTGGAAGATTCCCATTCCGCCTGACTGACCAAAGCCGCTTCAGTTTTGATCGACGCCGCAATGCGAGCCGCCCCCCACCAACCCACCCATAACACCCAGACAACCAATAGAAGGTCAGCCCCCACTCCAATTGCTCTCAAATCATCCACCCAGATCGCAAAAAATAGTGGGAAAACCCAAACTGGTCCACGACTTGGCAAAATTGCGAGCCAGCTGGCCAGCCGGCCAGCTTTTGTGCGAAGGCTCAGGCAGATTAATCCAAGACTAAGGCCCGCAATTAAAGCGACGAGGACAGAGCCGCCGATCCCGATGAAACCAAGCCAGATCAGTCGCCGATGGGCGTCGTCCGCAAGGATCAATGCAGGCATCAAAAGCCCTGCCCTGTTCAAACCAGATTGAATGGAAGTCCTGAATATAGAAGCCATAACAACGGGTGTAACCAGCAGGACCAAGACTGCGATTTGCCAGATGGTTCCAATCACGCTGACGCGTGTAAGCCCGACTGGTTCGGATTGTAAGGAACGCGATTCCATGGTTGGGATCACCACTTACGAAGGTCTGTCAGATCAAAAATCAGAGAGGTTGCAGTACGACTGCCAATTGTACCAATCTTATGACTCCGCTTAGAATAACGTTCAGCGTATCAAAAAACGATCGTGCAACGGGCGGAATCTTTTGCCCTCATCACCGGATCAGACTTGGAAAACCAACGAATGCAAGTTGAATTGCTCCGCAGATGGGCCGACCTGCTCACCAGTTATTGCCTCAATTTACAGCCCGGCGAGACCGTTCTGATTGCCGCTGAAACTGTGGCTGAGCCATTGGTTACTGCCGCTGCTCAGGCTGTGATCCGTAAAGGCTGCGTGCCTGTTGTGCGTCTCGAAATTCCTGGCCTGAATGAATATCTGATCAATCACGGCACTGAGGATCAAATTCTTGCCGTCCCAGCCGCCAGTTTTGCCGAAGCCGGTTCGATCGATGCCCGAATCAGAATCCTGGCTGAGACCAACCTGAAACGCACCGCCGACCCCAAAAAACAAGCACTTTTCGATAAAGCCCGCGAGCCGCTCCGGCGTCTTTCCAGCCGCAAGAAATGGGTCTTGACCCAATACCCGACAAGCACTTACGCAGAGCTGGCAGGCATGAGTCTGGAAGAATACGAAGCCTTTGTCTGCTCAGCCATGTTCCTTGACCAAGCCGACCCAGTGGCGTCCTGGAAAGAGCTTGGAGAACGCCAATCTCGCGTGATCAACCTGATGAAAAACGCCAAAACCGTGAAGCTCCAGGCCAAGGGCACCGACCTCACATTCGATGTATCAGGCCGCACCTGGATCAATTCCGATGGTCGTCGGAACATGCCTTCTGGAGAGATATTCACTGGCCCTGTCGAGACTTCTGCCACCGGGAAACTCTCCTGCACTCAGCCCGTTCTGCGCGATGGCCATTTGCTGGAAGGCATTTCTATGGTCTTCGAGAACGGGAAAGTAGTCGAGTCCAAGGCTAAAACTGGCCAGGATTATCTCAGGGCCATGCTCTCCATGGACGATGGTGCATCGTTTGTAGGAGAGTTGGGAATCGGCCTTAATGAAGGCATCGACCGATTCAGCGGCTCGATTCTATACGATGAGAAAATTGGCGGAACAGCTCACGTGGCATTGGGTTCCAGCTATCCCGAGACCGGTGGCACGAACCGCTCGGCTCTGCACTGGGACTTTATCATCGACATGCGGATTGGCGGAAAAATCATGGCCGACGACAAGGTGGTCTGCAACAATGGGCAATGGGCCTTGGATTGACACTTTTTCTGAACTTCACTTGAGACTCTCAGAACCATTTTGGAAGAGGTTTGGCATGATCCAGGCATACCAGAAATCAGCCCGTCGAGCCTTGGCATTATTCACACTACTCGTTCTTTCACATAGATTTGCGATGGCTCAGGACGCCTTGAAAGATCGCGTTGTCCAGCTCCTGGAAAAGCTCGATTCAGCCGACGAAGCTCAGGCAAAATCTGCTGAGGATGCTCTGATCAAGTTGGGCGTAAAAGCTCTACCGCTCCTACCAGATTCTGTCGATAAACCCGAATCGAAAAACCGTAACAGCCGTTTGAAGAAGATCAGAACGACTTTGGAATCAGGCCCGAAGTCGAGCCCGGAAGCGTCAAAAGTGACTATCGAGGGCAACTCCATACGGCTTTCTGACGCCCTCAAAGCACTCCAGCAGCAGTCCGGCAACACCGTGGTGGATCTGCGCGAACAGAACGGCCAGGAAACAGGTAACCCCACTCTTCAACTGAAGTTAAAGGACGCACCGTTCTTTCAGGCTCTTGACGAAATCGCCCGTAAAGCCAGTTTGTCAATAAACTTCTACACCGCCGAGAATGCCATTGGTTTATTGAATGCGTCGAACACGGAAACTGCAAGAGCGGGAGACGTTGGTGCTGGTACGAGCCCTCCTAACTCGAAATTCCTGCTATATAAGGATGCGTTTCGGATGTCGCTGAACCGAATTGGTGCGACACGAGACCTTTCGGGGGGCCCCCATCTGGCGAATCTACAAATGGAACTCTCATGGGAACCTCGACTTAGACCAATCATGCTGAAGCTGCGGACCGATCAGTTGGTGGGGGTGGACGATAAGGGACGAAAAATTTCACCGTCAACGGCGGGCGAAACGATGGAGCTCGCCATCAGGCCTGAGAATCCGATTGTCGATTTAAACCTGAATCTGATTGCTCCGGAACGAGATGCATCAAAAATTGCGAGGTTGGAAGTCGTCGCAGACCTGACCATTCCGTTGGCGAAACAAACTCTCACCATTGCCAAAGTGTCGGATCAGGGCAAAGAAGTCAGTTCAGGCGATGCAAAGCTTAGGATCATGGCGTTTGAAATCGAAGCGCCGGTCTGGAAAGTGACAGTAGAAGTGAAGTCACCAGTGGCGGCTGGGTCGGAAAAGCTGGACAGTTACCGGCAGGTCAATCAAACACCGCAAGTATTTCTAGTGAAGCCAGATGCGGCACGAGTGGCCTTGAACGGAGGATTTTCATCGTCGCAGGGAGCAGGCCCGAACCTGATGGTTTACGAGTTCCTGTTTGTCGATATCCCAGGCAAGCCTGACGATCATGGGCTGATGATCGAAATACCTGGCGACCTAAAGACAATTCCGTTGAGGTGGGTCTTTGAGAACATCCCATTGCCTTGAATGGTTCACGGATTCAGAAGCACTTTTTGAATCACCACACAACTTAATCTAATCATCACGAATTCCACTCGGATTGGTTTTATACTGGGCTCTTCGTCTCATTTTCAATCTTTCATGACAGTGCAAAGAAAGCCCGTACACCGATGAAATCTGTTAGAAAATCAGGCTTTACGCTTATCGAACTGCTTGTGGTGATCGCCATCATTGCGGTTCTGATTTCCTTATTACTCCCGGCGGTCCAGTCCGCTCGCGAGGCGGCGAGGCGTGCCTCCTGTGTCAATAACATGAAGCAACTTGGCCTGGCACTTCATAACTACGAATCGCTGGTGGGTGCTCTACCACCGTCAATTGTTCTGGAGGGTGTGGGGAATTCGGTCAGCAACTGGATCGGCTGGAGCATTCACGCACGGATTTTACCATTGGTCGAACAAGGCAACGCATTCAATCTGGCAAACTTTTCTTTCTCAGCCGAATCACTTCAAAACCAGACCGTGGCCGCGATGAAATTCTCGATGCTGGTTTGCCCGTCCGAACCTGACCCTTATCCAGCGAGTGCGAATGTTGGCATCTCAAATATTACAAACTACGGCTGGACGATGGGCGATTGGTACGTTTGGGGCGGCTTTTCAGCGGTTCGCAACACAGCCCCCTTTGGGCCCAATCGGAGCCGCCGGTTCAGCGAATTCACAGACGGCCTTTCCAATACCATGGTCGGTTCCGAGGCATTGGCCAAGCAACCTGTCTATCGAGACTGCGGCGGCTTAAGCATGGTCAAAAATCTGACCAATATCCCAAGCCCATTGGACAACCCTGAAAATATTCTGCCGGAATTGCAAGGTGGGGCAAGTTGCGAATTCAAATATGGTCACTCCGAATGGACAGATGGACAGGCGCACCATACAGGCATCACGACAGCCTGGACACCGAATCGCGAAATCTGGGGAAAAACCCCGACTGGCCAGAGAGTGGAATTTGACATCACTGGTCAACGCGAGAAAAAAGGCGGACCGACCTTTGCGTCGATCACAGCCAGAAGCATGCATCCAGGTGGAGTCAACACGCTTTTTGGTGACGGTTCCGTCAGGTTCATGAAAGATAGCGTGAATGGACAAGTCTGGCGAGCGATTGGTACGGTTGGAGGCGGTGAAGTCATTTCATCAGATTCATATTGATCCGTAAAAGTTTGTGTCAGCTGACGAATGGGCTCCTAAAGTTTCGACTTCAGGAGCATATCGTTGACGCCAACGACTGGCCGATGATGGTTCAGTTGAGTCTTTGCCAGACGAGTTCAACCAAAATGCGATTGATGAAGTGATGGCTCAGCAAATTCTGGAAAAAGAAACGTCCAAATCCCTCTTGCGTCAAGCCTTCGATTCATTTAGAATTTAGAAATCGGCGGCCATCCGCCCAACCCTCCTTCCATCTCAATTCTACATACGTCGATTTTTGACCTCGCATTGAGGGTTGGTTGTTACCGTCTGGTCTTGATTGCGCCTTCGTCTCATTTTACCGTTAAAATGGGTCTGAAAAGCTCGAAAACAGGTTCCCGTACTATCCGTTGATCCAGGTGGAGAGCCCCCTCAGCCGGGGCAATATTCGATGGCAAAGCGTCTATACGTTGGTAATCTTCCGTATACCATGGCCTCAGAAGACTTGCAGTCGCTTTTTGAAGTGTACGGCAAAGTCGTTTCAGCATCGGTACTTAGCGACCGGGAAACAGGCCGCAGCCGCGGCTTTGGTTTTGTTGAAATGGAAATTGACGGCGAAGCTCTCGCTGCAAT
>CAMCFM010000241.1 GCA_945874095.1 Candidatus Kuenenia stuttgartensis | reverse complement strand
GCCGGTCACGGGGACCGCATTTCCATGGTGGAAGCACCGTTTCGACACAGCCTTTCCCAGCCATTGCGTGAGGCAATTTATGGCTGGTTCAGCCGTTGGCTGGCTAACGAGACGAACCCGGATATTTCAGAAAAACCGATCAAAGAAATTCCTTTGAAGGATCTACAGGTCTGTAAAGACGGTCAAGTTCAGGTTACATATCAATCGAGACACCTCTTCGATGTCGCTCTTGATGAATTCCGAAAAACTCCGGGATCCGTCAAAAAGAACTTGAGTCAGGCGATACATTTGAACATCGGTTCGGCTGATCCATATATTCCAGACGTTAATGATAAAAATCCAAAGCCCAAATCCTGGGTGATTTGTATCAATGGCAACGAAACCCCTGACTGGCGTGAATCCAAAGAGTTTATCGAAACTTTGAATCGGGCAGGGCATGGACTGATTTTCCTCGACCCTCGTGGTGTCGGGAACCGACGTGTGAAGCTCGCAGTCAAAGGCCGTGATTATAGCGATCCGATATCGTCTGTAGAAGCAAATCTAGCCTATAATGCATTCCTTGTGGGCGAAACATTGGTCGGCATGCGAACGGCAGATGTAATCGCGGCAGTACGTCAAATCATGAAACGCAATCAGCCAGAAAAAGTCATTCTCTGTGGTCGAAAAGATTCCGGTCTGATCGCTCTCATGGCGGCTTCGATTGAGCCTATGATTTCCGGCGTGGCTGTTGAAGAAATCCCTGAAAGTTTCATGAGCCTGCTTTCCGAATCTGCCCAACCATTCAATGCAGCCAGTATTGTACCTCGCCTGCTTGCTGATTTCGGTGATATCCCTGAGATCCTGGATACGGTTTCGCCCAGAAGAACACTGATCTCGAAGACTTCTGTGAAGTTGAATCCGAAATCCGCTGGATCAGTCAGAATCGAAAAGAACAAATTCTCGACAAATCCAAATCTCATCATAGACTGGCTAAAGTCATGAAACTATCGCTGAAATTGCTTACAGGATCTAATCTTAAATCTACTGGACAACGACTCAATGGTAACCTATAATCAAATTTAAGTGCCAGTCAGCGAGCTTGCCGTTCAGAATTCTGGGAGTGAGAGGGCTTTTCGGATGTCAGAAATCAATCTTGCACCACTCGAAAAGAACGGCCCAGAATTTATGGATCTCTTTCAATCCGCCAAACGCTGCATCCTTAAGTTTTGCGTTTCTCTATCAATCATTCTGATATCTCCATACGCGAATTCGACTGAGAAAGTCGATTACGAGCGTCAGATCAAGCCAATTTTCAGGAATCGCTGCAACGCATGCCACGGCGCACTGAAGCAAAAGGCCAAGCTCAGGCTTGATACCGCAAATTTCATGCTTCAGGGAGGATATGGAGGACCGGCCATTGAACCTGGCCATGCAGAAGAAAGTCTCCTGCTGGAGCGTCTGGTGGAATCTGATCAGGACTTGAGAATGCCTCCTGAAGGTGCGCCACTCACTCCTGAACAAATTGAGCTTGTAAAGACCTGGATTACACAGGGCGCCCAACATCCAACTAACGAAGCCCCTGAATCAGATCCCTTCAAACACTGGTCATTTGTCCCACCCGTTCGACCGGAAATACAATCCGCTCCGGCAGGTTCAAAAACAGTCAATCCGATCGATAAACTCTTGGGCGATCGGCTGGCCAAATCCGGTTTAAGCCGCCAGCCAAGAGCTGAAAACCATGTTTTGATCCGTCGATTATATCTCGACTTAACAGGCCTGCCGCCCACCCGTGCAGAGTTGCAGGAGTTCCTGAAAGACCCTTCCGATGCGGCATATTCAAGCATTGTCGATCGCCTGCTCGCCAGCCCAAGGCACGGCGAACGCTGGGCCAGACACTGGATGGACGTCTGGCGATATAGCGACTGGTATGGCCGAAGATCTGTCCCGGATGTTCTCAACAGCTATGGTCAGATCTGGCGATGGAGGGACTGGATTGTCCAGTCCCTGAATCAGGATCGAGGCTACGACTCGATGGTCAAGGCCATGCTGGCTGCTGACGAGATCAGTCCTGACAAACCGTCCGATCAAGCGGCCACCGGTTTTTTGGTCCGCAATTTCTACCGATGGAATTACAGTCTCTGGCTCAAAGATAACGTCGAGCACACGGGCAAGGCGTTTTTGGGGCTGACATTCAACTGCGCCCACTGTCACGACCATAAATATGACCCGATTAAAAACGACGATTATTTTGCACTCAGGGCCGTGTTCGAACCGATTGAAATCCGCCACGACCGAGTCCCCGGCGAGCCTGATCCAGGCCCCTATCCAGAATACAGTTATGGGGCATCATACAAACCCATTACGTCTGGACTCGTACGCGTTTTTGACAAAAACCTAGACGCCAAAACGTTTGTTTACCTCAAGGGCGAATCGCGCAACATCGTTCCGGGCCGACCACCAGTTCAGCCTGGTTTTCCTGAATTTCTCGGCGGCAAAGTGGCTCCGGTTGTCACTATCAAACTCCCTCCGCAAATCGCCTATCCTGGAATTCAGGCGTTTGTGCGTCAGGAAGAAATTGCATTTCGTGAGAAAACGCTCGCAGAATCAGATAAAAATTTGAAATTGATCGAGCTTGAAATTCAAAATCAGAAAAAGAATGGGCCTGAATCCGAACTACAGAAATTGAAGCTCAAGCTGGCTGAGACTGTAAAAGCCACGGCTCTTGCCGATCTGGCGTCGATCCATGCCCGGATTGATGCGGATCAAGCCCGATATAATAAAACATCCCCCGAGTCTGAGGCCAGAACCATGCTGGCTGTTGAGTCCGAGCGATTTTTAAGCCTGCGAAAGGCTGGAAGTGTATTGGCACAAGCGGAATTGACCCATGCAGAAGCATTAAAGAAATCCGCTGCTGAAGGTGCCAAAACGGCCCCCAAGCTGGAAACGGCCAGGAAAGCCTATGATGTGGCTTTGGCAGACCTCAAAAAGCTGGATAAAAACCAAAAGTTCACACCATTAAGCCCGACCTATCCGGATTCGACCACGGGGCGACGAGCCGCTCTGGCCAAATGGATCACCAGCCCAGCCAATCCACTGGCCGCCCGAGTGGCCGTCAACCATATCTGGAGATGGCATTTCGGGTCCCCCTTGGTCGCAACCACTTCCGACTTTGGCCGAAATGGAGCGCAGCCGACGAATCAGGAACTGCTTGACTGGCTTGCTCAGGAACTGATGAACCCGACAAATCCTGCCATCCAGCCATGGTCCATGAAAGCGATCCACAAGTTGATCATTACCAGCGAAACTTATCGCATGAGATCTGAGCCGGAAAGCCCGAACGATCCTGGAAAGTCCGTCGATTCCGCCAATAAAAGCTATTGGCATTTTCCTCGAACCCGAATGGAAGCTGAGGAAGTTCGCGACAGTGCCCTTCACGTTTCAGGGCAGCTCGACACCACCGCTGGCGGCCCTGATATTGACCTTAAAGAAGGCCTTGTCTCCCATCGCCGAAGCCTGTATTTCAGTCACCATGGTGAATCGCGAATGCCATTTCTGGAAATATTCGATGCCGCCGATGCGTGCGATGCCTATAAGCGAACTTCATCGGTCGTGCCCCAGCAGGCTTTAGCCATGGTAAATAACGACTTCCTGATAGACCTGAGCCGAACTCTAGCAGACCGGCTTTGGAACGAATTATCTGGCAACCCAGGTTCCGATCAAGCCAAATTGGAGCAGTTCCTGAAAGCTGCTTTTGAGACAGTTCTTTCGCGGCCTGTAAAACCTGCGGAACTGAAACTCGCCACGCAGTTTATCATCAGCCAATCCAAAATCATCGAAGCCCAGTCAACCGATCATAAAACGGCTGGCAAACTCGTGGCTGAGGCTCTGGCGAGGCGAGACATGGTGCACGCCCTGTTCAGTCACAACGATTTTCTGACGATCCACTAAACCAATGACAAAGTCGCGGCGGAGGCTCACCTGATGGCAAATCATTCGCAAAAGCCTTGGACAGGCCCACCATGTGGCAGAGTCCCACGCCGGACTTTTCTGTCGGATATTGGATTCGGCTTCACTGGCCTTGCCCTTGGCTCCATGCTCAATGGAGATGGAATTGTCCGGGCGGATGACACTCCATCCTGGTCTCCGCCCACAGGTCAGCCCCACTTTCAGCCTAAGACCAAAAGTATTATCTGGATCTTCCTCTCAGGAGGCGTGAGCCAGCTTGAAACATGGGACCCGAAGCCTGCTCTGAACAAGTATGCAGGTAAAACGTATGATGCTACGGGATTGCCAAACCCAACTAAATCCCCTCTATTTGCAGCACGTTCGCGAGATGTAGTGGGCGGGGCGAGGCCTCATTCCAAAATTTTCCCCTTGCAGGTTGGATTTAAAAAATATGGCAGGTCGGGGGTGGAAATCAGTGACTGGTGGCCTCACCTGGTGACTTGTGCTGATGACATTGCATTTGTCCGGTCGATGTATTCTACAGATAACGACCATAATGCCGAATTTCAGATGCATCACGGGCGTCATAAACTAGACGAAAAACAGCCTGTGATCGGCTCCTGGATCCACTATGGCCTCGGAACCCTCAACGAAAATCTGCCTCAATTTGTATTTCTGGGGCAATACACCGATCCACGTGTGAAAGAAAACTTTGCAGCCGATTATCTTGGCCCCCAATACGGGGGCGTTGAAGTCTCGCTTGACCCTAAAAACCCGCTCCCATTCGGGAATAGGGTCAAGGGCGTTCAGGCTCGTCAGCAGGAAAACGAATTTAAATTCATTCAACAAATGAACGAGTTGGCTTCCGTGGAATATCCGGAAGACGACCAACTCAGGGCCCGCATCAAGTCCTATGAATTGGCCTACAAGATGCAGGGTTCGATACCGGAAGTAGTGAATATTTCAGGCGAAAGTCAAGAGACTCTGAACCTGTACGGAATTGACGAGGAAAAGACTGCCACTTATGGCCGTCGCCTTCTAGCCGCCCGCAGGCTTGCCGAACGTGGAGTCAGGTTCTCACTTGTCTATCTGAGCGACTACGGCGAGTGGGATTCGCATGTGGAACTTCACAAGCGTCACTCTTTGTCATGTTCCCGAGTCGACAAGCCCATTGCCGACCTCTTGAAAGATCTGAAACGAAGGGGCCTTTCCGAAGATGTGACAGTGGTCTGCTGTACAGAATTTGGCCGCACCCCAGGCTTGGAAGTCCGTGAAGGAGTCGCCCTGACAGCGACCGGCCGCGACCACCACCCGCATGCCTTCACCATCTGGATGGCCGGGGCTGGAATCAAGCCAGGCATCGTGCATGGGGCCACAGATGAACTCGGTTTTCATGCGATTGAGCACC
Organism: Candidatus Kuenenia stuttgartensis; assembly: GCA_945874095.1. GTDB lineage: Bacteria > Planctomycetota > Planctomycetia > Isosphaerales > Isosphaeraceae > QWQI01. The sequence continues at coordinate 1,608 of CAMCFM010000241.1, read as the reverse complement.
CCCACTATGTCACCGACATTCATGCCACAGTCTTGAATCTGCTGGGCCTTGATCCCAAAAGGCTGGATATTCCTGGCAGAAAACGGCTTGAAATCGACTACGGAACGCCGATTCATCAAATCATGGCATAATCAGGCTCTTGCGGATTTAAACTGAGGAAAAAAGAGGACGTCTGGACATGTTTTCCCTGCTCGCTGCCAATGGTGCCAAAAGCCTTTCACGAAGGCAACTCCACCGACTTGGTTTTGCCGGGATGGCATCTTCCAATCGTCTTTCAACTCTGCTGGCCAATAAAACTGCAAGTCCCCATAAAGCCAAACGCTGTATTTATATTTATTTATGTGGTGGTCCCTCCCAACTCGATCTTTGGGACCCCAAGCCCGACGCAGTCGATGGTATTCGCAGCGAGTTTAAACCCATTGAAACCAATGTGCCGGGAATCATGTTCACCGAGCTGATCCCAAATCTGGCGAAACATGCCAGCAAGCTCGCCCTGATCCGCTCCATGACCCATACTTCGACCGACCATAATATCAGTTCAGCTCACACCTTACACGGCTACCCACCAATCCGGCCTGACGATGTTTATGCTGCCCCGACGGATCATCCTGCCATTGGTGCCATTTTACACAAACTCAAGGGTGATACAGGCCTTCTACCACCGTGGGTGATTCTCCCAAGGCCGTTCACCACTGCATCGCCCCCGATCAAGGGCCAGTCAGGTGGATTTCTGGGATCCAGATATGATGCTGTGTCGATGAATGAGACCAAGCAAGATTCACTTGCTCCAAAAGATCTCAAGTTTTCGGCCTTTGACCTGCCTCCGGGTGTCGGCGAAAGCCGTCTTAAGAGCCGTCGTCAATTGTTATCTAAACTTGATGACAGGCTGAAACAAACCAACTTCTGAGCCGATCAGTTTTGATGGACAATTCGTGATCAAATAGTGACAATGGTTCATATCTGGTTGAGACCTTGACTGGTCTTGCATTTCGTCATCAGACCCACACCAACTCTCCTGGATTCTTATGATTCCGCCCCTGACTTGCAAGCCAGCACCATCTGAGTTTGAGAAGTTTGACGTTTTTTTTTCCGAACCGATACCAGAGCCAGATATTACAAACCTTTGAGAAGGTGCCATTGTTTAATTCACAGTCCCCGCACTTCAAAACCGTTTCGTAATTTTACCGTAACATTTATGTATGAAAGAGTTTACTTCGTATGGTGGAATGCATCCCACCCGCATAACACACTAACCTGGCGTTAAAAATGATCTGTTCTCACCCAATCGATACGGATGAACCCATCCCACGAATCCACAAAGCGCATATTTTCCTCACCAAAGAAAAACTGCCATCAAAATCAAGTTGTCAAAGATCGTTCTGCAAAATCATCTTATTCGGGACGACGAACCGTCAGCGATCGGAGCTGCAATTCATATTCCTGGCAGGCTTTGATCTGCTCGATCCAATGCTTGTTTGAGGCTGGGAGTTGCGTCAGATATTCAATCATGTGATCAGACTCGATCAATTGATCATTCGTCCAGAGTTGGAAAAGCTCCGCATTGGGCACCACCTGCTCTAAAATCGCCTTATGGTTCTGCCAGTCAGG
>CAMCFM010000240.1 GCA_945874095.1 Candidatus Kuenenia stuttgartensis | reverse complement strand
GCCAATGATGGTGTCGCCGGGTCGAATATCGGAGCCGTCCAGAATCATCTTGCGTTCGACAACACCCACACAGAAACCGGCCAGATCATAGTGGCCGGGCTTGTAGAAATCGGGCAGAATCGCCGTTTCACCACCCAGAAGGGCACATTCCGCTTCGATACAACCATCGCTGATTCCGCCCACAACGGCATGAGTCAGTTCCGGATTGTCTTTCGACATCGCAATGTAATCGAGGAAGAACAGAGGCTCTGCACCACAGCAAAGTACGTCGTTGACAGACATTGCGACCAGGTCAATACCCACGGTCTTGTGGCGGCCGGTGGCAAAAGCCAGCATCAGCTTGGTGCCGACTCCGTCAGATCCTGAGACTAAAACCGGGTCGCGATAGGTACGCGAGAGCAGATTGATTTTGTCGTTCAGGCGAAACAGGCCAGCAAAGCCGTTCGGCCAATCCATCACCCGAGGCGAAAACGTACGTTTCAGAAGCGGACCAATGCCGGCGATGGTCTTCTCATAGGTCTCAAGATCCACACCTGCCGACTTGTAGTCAATCATTCTGATGTCTCACCGGACTCGCCGGAAGTTGCTTTACTGGTTACTGTTGCGACAGTCACACCAGCCAGACACATTTTTAAGTGCGACTCTGGCAACAGTGCCCGGCCTGCCTTTAATCGCCTCAAAGCCATGAACAGGACATATTTCAGTCGTGTCAAAGGCCGGGCAAGTTCTTGTAATTGTACTGTGAAAGGCTGTCTCTGAACAGTCAGGAGACTTGTTGAAGGCGAAGTATTAGCCGTTTGTTCGTTAAATCCGGATGACTGGCCTGAATCAAAAACAACGGCTTGTAAAGCATGCTCCAAGGGGTATGCAAGTGGATTTGGCCGAGCTTAATGCCAAGTTTTATTGGTTCACCCAGTCCGCTAAGACCTTAAGGCTTGATTGCGTAAGACTTCAAAAGTCCACATTGCGGGCAACGGAGCGTGGTCACGGTGATCAAGTCCGCATTCCTGACTTTCAAGCCAGGTGTTAACCAGCCCAGGATTTTCCTAAACTGAGGATTCCCTGGAGACCACTTTGAAACAAGGCTTATGTTTTGGGAAGAATCAACGATGAACCCGTCTTCCAAACGCACATCACAATCCGGGCATCTCTGGTTATGAAGCATGGGATGGAGGTTTTCTAATAAGAAAATCAGCGGGATCGCACAATCGCAAATCCCGCCCTGGTCAAACAATCATTCATCAAATTACGAGTGAATCGCTCGCTTGTCCACCGCCATAGCGGCTTCCTTGAGAGATTCGGAGAGCGTCGGGTGTGCATGACAGGTTCGGGCGATATCTTCAGCGGATCCGCCAAACTCCATCACTGCCACAGCTTCTGCGATCATATCGGAAGCACGTGGACCAACGATGTGAACGCCCAGAACCTTGTCGGTTTTCGTGTCGGCCATAACCTTCACAAAACCTTCTGTCTCGTCCATCGCCCGGGCTCGGCCGTTGGCCTTGAACAGGAACTTGCCGGTGCGATATTCCAGGCCCCGATTTTTGGCTTGCTCTTCAGTCAGGCCAACGGCTGACATTTCGGGCCAGGTATAAATCACGCTCGGTATGGTCTCATAATTCACATGCCCAGGCTTCCCGGCAAGGATTTCGGCGAACGCCACGCCCTCTTCTTCAGCCTTGTGAGCCAGCATCGGGCCATCGATCACGTCGCCAATGGCCGAAATGGTCGGCACAGCCGTGCGGAAGTGCTTATCCACTTGTACTTTACCAGTACGTTCAGCCAGCACAACGCCGACTTCGGTCAAGCCCAGTCCGTCTGTGAAAGCTCTTCGGCCCACAGAGACAAGCACCTTGTCGCCTTCAAACGTGACGGGTCCAGTCTTGGATTCAGCCGTCACCACCACTTTATCCTTCACCAGCTTGCCGCCTGTGACCTTTGTCTCAAAGTGGAACTCAAGACCTTGCTGTTGAAGGCTTTTCTTGAGAAAGTCGCCGCACTCGTGGTCGGCAAAAGGAACAAGTCGGTCGAGAAATTCGACGACCGTCACCTTCGCGCCCAGACGTTTCCAGACGGATCCAAGCTCCAGCCCAATGTAACCGCCACCAACGACGATCAGGTGCGCTGGAACCTTATCAAAGCAAAGGGCTTCAGTCGAGCTGACAACAGACTTGCCATCGAACGGAAGCACTGGCAGGCCGGAAGGAACGCTGCCAGTGGCGATCAGGATATGGCCGGCATCGACGACGGTTTTTACGTCCTTGGAATCCGTGATTTCCACAGATGTCGCGGATGTCACTTTGCCGGTCCCCACAAAAACGGCCACTTTGTTCTTCTTCATCAGGCCGCCGATCCCCGTGGTCAGGGATGTAACCACAGCGTCCTTGCGGGTCAGCATGGTTTTGAGGTCAAGAGTGACCTTGCCGACACCGACCCCGTGAAGGGCCAGCTTTTCTTTGGCGTAATGATAATGCTCGCTGGAATCGAGCATGGCTTTGGACGGAATGCAGCCCACGTTCAGACAGGTGCCGCCCAAGGGGCCACGCTTGTCGATCACAGCCACAGATTTACCTAATTGAGCGGCCCGAATTGCGGCCACATAGCCGCCAGGACCGCCGCCAATCACCACCAGGTCGAATCGTTCAGCCACTTGGATGGTCCTTCGTTCAAAACCAATGCCGTCAGTGCCCTTGCAATACAGGTGCAGGCTGACGGCTATTGTGAATAAATCGCGGATCGGTTGTCAAATCGAGAGCAGAAGTCGTTCCGGATCTTCGATCAGTTCTTTGATCCTGACAAGGAAGCTGACAGCCTCTTTCCCGTCAATCATGCGGTGGTCGTAGGAAAGGGCCAGATACATCATCGGACGGATCACGATCTGGTCGTCAACCACCACAGGCCGTTTCTTGATCGAGTGCATCCCCAGAATCGCACTCTGAGGAGGGTTCAGAATCGGCGTGGAAAGCAGTGAACCGAACACTCCACCATTGGTGATGGTGAATGTGCCGCCCTGAAGGTCGTTCACCGATATCTTGTTCTCACGAGCCTTTAGGGCATAATCCATGATCGCTTTTTCGATCTGGGAAAAGCCCATGCGCTCGGCTGACCGGACCACAGGAACCATCAGGCCACGCTCGGTGGAGACAGCCACTCCGATATCACAATAATTGTGATAAATGATCTCGGTGCCATCAATCTGGGCGTTCACGGCAGGGAAAGCCTGAAGAGCTTCAGTTGTGGCCTTCACAAAGAACGACATGAAGCCAAGACCAATCCCGTGCTTCTTCTGGAACGCGTCCTTATACTTGGCACGCAAGTCCATCACACGGCTCATGTCCACTTCATTAAAAGTGGTCAGAATCGCCGCTGTATGCTGGGCTTCGACCAGTTTTTGAGCAATCTTCTGGCGAATGTTCGGCATCTTCTGACGAGTCTGGGCCCGTTCAGCTCCACCAATCACAGGTGCAGAGACCACTGGTGCAGAAGGCTTTGCGGCCGGTGCGGGGGCAGCTGGAGCAGGGGCGGCTGATTTCGAATCGGCAGCAGCCAGAACGTCACCCTTGGTGATCCGCCCACCAGGGCCTGAAGGGCTGATCGAGGCCACATCAACGCCTTTTTCCGCGACCTGATAGGCCACAGCGGGCGACAGATGAGGGCCGTTTGATGACGCAACTGCTGATGGAGCAGGTGCTGCCGATGGGACAGACGCGGCTGCGGCGGCCGTGTCGATTGACCCCACAATTGCACCAATGGCCACGGTGGTGCCTTCGGCAGCTGTGGTTGTCAGGACACCGGCGACGAGCGACGGGACTTCATTCGAGGCTTTATCGGTTTCCAGCTCGAACAGTGGATCGCCGGATTTGACCAGATCGCCCGACTTCTTGATCCAGCGCGAAAGCACGCCTTCACTCACGGACTCACCCACACTCGGCACTTTGATTTCGACTTTGGACACCGAATTCACTCCTCAAACTCAGGCTTTCGGATTCAGATCCGAGAAATTCCAGATTCTTTGATGAAACAAGTCCTGCAAATGAGTCCAACTGGTCTTGCCAGAGCCTCACTCAAGACTTAAATCTCAGAGGCTCAATCAGTGGCCTACCATGACTTTTTTATCGTGCTTGGACTGGGCGCTGATGATACATCCACCCGTTCCCATCACAGCCGCTTCAGCCAGATCAGCTTGCTCATGCTCGTGCACGTGGTGACTGCCTGTGGCAGGACTTGCAGATGCGTCGCGGCCGACATAGTCAAACGCCCAGCCCATCAATTCCTGTAACCTTGGAGCCACAAACGACCAGGCTCCGTTGTTCTGAGACTCCTCCTGAACCCACATCCACTGAGTGGCATTATTGGAGTAGCGATTCAGAATCGGCTTCAGTATGTGACCCGGCCATGGATAGACCTGCTCCAGGCGAATAATCGCAACCTCGCCCACTTTGCCCTCAGCTTCACGCTTGGTGATCAGGTCGTAATAGACCTTGCCGGAACAGATAATCACCTTGCGGACCTTACGTGGGTCGGTCACCGTCGCATCGTCAATCACTTCCTGAAAGTGGCCGCTGGTCAGGTCGGTCACCGTTGAAACTGCCAACTTGTGACGCAGCAGGCTCTTCGGAGTCATAATCACCAGAGGCTTCCGGAAAGGCCGACGCACTTGTCGCCTCAACACATGGAAGTACTGGGCAGGCGTGGTGCAGTTGACCACCTGCATATTGTCCTCGGCACATAGCTGCAAGTACCGTTCCATACGTGCGCTGGAGTGCTCTGGGCCTTGCCCTTCATAGCCGTGGGGTAAGAGCATGACCAGACCACTGGACCGGCCCCACTTGGTTTCTGCCGATGCCACAAACTGGTCGATAATGACCTGGGCACCGTTCGAGAAGTCGCCAAACTGGGCTTCCCACAAGACCAGCATCTTCGGAGCTTCCAGCGAATATCCATACTCAAAGCCCAATACAGCGGCTTCTGAAAGCAAGCTGTCATAGACCGAGAAATCGCCCTGGCCTTCTTTCAAATGCTGCAACGGAACATAGCGATCACCCGTCTTGGAATCGGTCAAAACGTCATGGCGATGGCTAAACGTGCCACGGCCACAATCCTGACCAGACAACCGTACAGGAGTGCCTTCCATCAGCAGAGAGCCAAATGCGAGGGATTCAGCGAAACCCCAATTGATCTGACCATTTTCGGTGATCTGCTGAACCCGTGGTGCCAAAATCCGTTCCAGAGTTGGATGGATTGAGAACCCGGATGGGGCGGAGGTCGTCACTTGCGTGATCTTCGTCAAAATCTCAGCCGAAACGCCCGTTGAAACCGTGGTCCAGTCATACGGACGGGTCAAACCATTCCACGAACCAGTGTATTTATCCGGCAGTGGCTGAGGCTTGCGATCCTTCTCGTTGTGCACCTCGACATAGATCTTTTCAAGCTTTTCCTTGAAAGTCTCGACCAAAGTATCGGCTTCATTCTGAGTCAATTCGCCGGATTCCACCAACCGATTGGCATAAATCTCGCGAATGCTCGAACGCTTCCGAATCTCTTGGTACATCAAAGGTTGTGTGAAGGCTGGCTCGTCGCCTTCGTTGTGTCCGTGACGACGGTAGCAAACCATGTCAATCACGACGTCCATCTCAAATGTCTGGCGGAACTCCAAAGCGAGTTTGGCCACATAAGCCACAGCCTCTGGATCTTCGCCATTCACGTGAAAAATCGGGACTTCGATCATTTTGGCCACGTCCGTGCAATAACGCGACGAACGACTGTCGGCCGGGAACGTGGTAAAACCAATCTGATTGTTCACCACCACATGAATCGTTCCGCCCGTCTTATAACCTTTAAGCTGTGAAAGGTTTAAGGTCTCGGCCACAAGTCCCTGACCGGCAAATGCGGCATCGCCATGAATCAGAACCGGCAAAGCCTTGCGGCGGTCGCGGGCGGGGTCCTTGCGCTGCTTGGCCCTGACCCGGCCTTCGACGACTGGATTGACGGCTTCCAGGTGACTTGGATTGGGGCAAAGCGAAAGGTGAACTTTTTCACCCGTTTCGCAGAGGTGGTCAGAGGAGAAACCAAGGTGATACTTCACATCCCCATCACCACCGACAGTATTGGGAATATTGCCTTCAAATTCCCCAAACACTAGCCCATAAGGCTTTTCGAGTGTGTTTGTGAGGACGTTCAGGCGGCCCCGGTGCGGCATTCCAAAGACAATGTCCAGCACACCTTGAGGACCAGAATCTTCAACGATGGCATCCAGCAGAGGGATCAAAGTCTCTCCGCCTTCAAGCGAAAATCGCTTCTGACCCATGTAATGCGTGTGGAGAAATGTTTCAAATAACTCGGCTGCATAGAGCTTTAAGAGGATTCGTCGCTTTTGCTTGGAATTTTGGCCAGGATTGTTCCGGCCAGGCTCCATTTTCTGCTGCAACCAACGACGGACACGACGGTTGGAGATATGCATATACTCCACACCAATGGTACCGCAATAAGTTTGACGAAGTGCTCCGATGATGTCACGAAGGGTGGCCGAGTGATTTGGGTAAAGTTTGGTAAAAAATGTCCGGTCAAGGTCGGCTTCAGTCAGCCCAAACTCTGATAGTTCAAGGAGTTCGTGAGAATCACGGCGGGGCGAAAGGCCCAACGGATCGAGATTCGCCAGATAGTGGCCGATCTCACGATAAGCGTCAATCAGTCGTGTGACGCCGGCTTGCGATACGCTCAGCCCAACGCCACCACCCTCCGCATCTGCCGGAACCGCCTCGGAACCTAAGCTATAGCCTTCAAAAAAGGCTTGCCAGGAGGCGTCCACCGACTGTGGATCATGTGTCCACTGCGCATAAAGTTGTTCGACAAGATCCAGGTTCCACCGGCTCCCGACCGTTGAACGATTCATGGAAGACTATCCCTTAATCTGCTTGTTCGGGTGAGCAACGAGTCCTTTCGTC
>CAMCFM010000239.1 GCA_945874095.1 Candidatus Kuenenia stuttgartensis | reverse complement strand
ATCCGTCGCGAAGCCACAGTGCTTTTGGCAGACGCTTTGACCAAACTTCCAAACGATCAAGCCGAAGTTCTCTGGCTATATCATGTGGAAGGGATTTCGTTTGACGCGATTGGCCAGCACTTTGGAGTCACGCGAAAAGTGATTCGAGGGATGTGGGCCAAAGGCCTGGCAAGCCTCCGTAAGTCGATGGGAACAGAAACTCACTGACCGATTGGTTTGTATAAAATTACGTTCTCCAGCCGAATAAATCCGCCTGATTCTGAATTGCTGACGCTGATATAATATAGTAGCAATTCCTAGACACGTCACATCGGATTAAGAGTCAAAAAAAGGGGCCGTGGCCATGCCTGAGGTTCCCAATATCGAACCAGACGATTCTTTGGTCGCCACAAAACCGACTGACGAAGCCGTTCAGGATCTTGGCGATGCTGTCGAGGATTATATTACTCAAACCGAGGAATTGGGCCATCCACCAGACCTCCAGAAGTTTCTTGCAGAGTATCCCGATTTAGGAGATGAACTGCGAAACGCTCTTGAAGGGCTTGCCATGATGCGTGGCCTGCTCAGTTCAGGCGGTTCAACAGCACGTCCTGGTAACTCCTCTACAAGCACCGACTCTCCCGAAACCACTTTGTTAAAGCCGGGTTATAGCCTGGCTGGTTATCGGATTGTGCGCGAACTTGGTCGTGGTGGAATGGGGGTCGTTTATGAGGCGGTCCACGTCGATCTGGATCGCCCTGTGGCGTTGAAAATTCTCAAGCCTTGGTCAGGTGGCTCGGCCCGCCGCCGGTTCATCAACGAGGCTCGCACATCAGCCGGCCTTCACCATACCAATATTGTGCCAGTTTTTGATGTGGGGCAATCCGGCTCCACCTGCTATTACGCCATGCAGAAGATCGACGGCGAGGGCCTCGACTGGCTGATCCGTCGCCGTCGTGGTGAATCTGTTGTAAAGCATGTGCCAGTAGCGATTTCGGCGAGTACTCAGGATTTTGACAAGACTCCAGATCTTGAGAATCCATCCGACCATGAAAATCGCTCAATCGTCATTCAGAAATCGAAATCAGGCCGTCAGTCTCAGGGTTCCATCAAATCAAGTGATCAGATTGCTCTGAATCCGGATTGGTCAGGATTCGCTCGATGGGTCGCGCAGATTGGCTGTCAGGCTGCCATGGCGCTTGACTATGCACACAAACGTCAGGTGATTCACCGCGACATCAAGCCTTCCAACCTGATTCTTGATGTATCTGGTACGATCTGGGTCGCCGACTTTGGTCTGGCCCTTCGCCTCGACGATCCAGGCCTTTCTCGTGGTGACGGCGTTTTAGGGACTCCGCGCTACACCAGCCCAGAGCAGGCCGCTCGAAAAGTGGTGGACCATCGCACTGATATTTATAGTCTTGGTGCCACCCTATATGAACTTCTGACCTCGCGCCCGCCGTTCGATGGAGAGACCAGCGATGAGGTGATTCGCAAGATCCTGACGGAATCGCCACTCCCTCTGCATTTGATCGAACCAAGAATTTCCAGAGATCTGGAAACGATCGTCCTTAAGGCCATGGCCCGACGTCCTGAAGATCGTTATGCAACTGGGGCTGAACTTGCCGACGATCTTGAGCGTTTCCTGCGGTACGAACCCGTGAAGGCGCGGCGGATTGGGGCTGCTGGTCGCATGTGGAGGCTTTCCCAGAGGCATCCAGCGGTCACATTGGTATCCGTTGTGGCTGTTTCCGTCATTATCGGAATTGCGTCATTTGCATATCGACGAGTCGCGCTTGAAAGGGACGATGCATTACTGGCCCGGGTTCAGACTCAAGCCGCTCTGGATGGCGAAAAAACCGCGCTTGGCAAGGCCCGGTCTGCCATGCGCAACCAATTGTGGCGAGAGGCTTCCCTCGTTCGCATGTCCGCTGTTCCAGATCGGCGACGCACGATTTTAAATCTGGTCCAAGAAGCAGTCACATATGATCCAGAGCCGGAACTGAAGGCCAAGCTCCGCGATGAAGTGGTGGCGGCACTCTCCTTAAGCGATGTACATCCAGAACTTTCGCTTGTCGAGGATCGCCTGGCCGGATTCGAAATGATCACTGGCGATGATCGTGCTGCTACGGTGAGCGGCGATCGAAAAAGCCTGATTATCTGGGATATCACCACTGGAAAAAAACGCGCTGAAGTGCTTCTCGAAAAACTCTTTGAAGGCTCTGGCTGGTCGGATACAAGGGATCAATCAGGGCCTGGGCGTGGTGGGCCGGATAATCTGATACCAGGGGGTGTACTTTCAAGACGATCCAGTCTGGTCATGGTCTCCATTGGACCCATACTTGGAGTGGTCAGGCCCGATGGACGGAGTATTATCTGGGTGGACAGCCAAACAGCTGAGCCACGTGGTGAATGGCGAAGTCCGGATCAAAACACCATTCTGGCCGTTCAGCCAGTGGGTGCAAAATCGCGGATCCTGACGATTGAATTTCATCCTGACTTGACCACCCCAGGCTCATCCAGTGGCCGGGTCTTTCCGTTCGGTCCGTTACGCCCCACCGATGAATTTTTAATCTGTATTCATGATTTGGATAAGCCTGAATCAAAACCGTTGATTCTGGAGCGGATCAAACCGGCCGCCGAACGCGGGCGGTTCATCTGGCCAGTTTTGTCCATAAGTCCTGATGGTGGCTGGGTTGCGCTGAGCCATCTGTTTGATGAGCAGATTCGAATACTCGCCACTTCGGATGGTCGTGAACTTGGAAGACTCTCCGCACAGGTACCCGTTACGACGATTGCCGCAGGTCCTCAGCGTTTTCTGGCTGTGGCAGGGGGGGGATCGATCCGGCTCTGGCGCAATGAAATCAAGCAGGAGAAAACGGAAAGTAGCTGGTCGGCAGTGGCATTACCCACTCTTGGAACTCAGCTTGGAGTGATTCGGCAGATTCGGTTTGCCCCTGACCGCAACATGATAGCAGCCTCGGGTCGGACCTCGGGAATCGAGCTTTGGGATGTCGATTCCGGAGAGGCTGTGGCGACTCTGGCCACAACCGGACAAGCGGATCATATGGAATTCACAGCCAGCGGAGATCGACTTCTGGCTTCGATTGATGATGCCCGAAAGGGCGGCTTGCGCACCTGGTCGATCAATGAGCCACTTGCCAAAAGGCTTGTGGCCACGACTCCTGAACCTGTGATCAATATGGCGCTTCATGGTTCTGAAAATTCGCCAACGATTTTGGCACAAACATTGACAGGGCAGGTCTGGTACAACGTTTCCGGCGAAGGTCCGATGCGTCAGCTCCATTCCAGCGCGTCAAAAGATCGTTTCAGCAAAGTGCGAACCGATCCGCAAGGCCGGCTTTGGACTCTCAATGATCGAACCGTGAAACGATGGGATCAGTGGACTCCGGAATCGCCAGACCTGGTAAACGCGACTGCTGATTTTAGTTTGCCTGAACAAGGAGATGACGCGTGGTCGATGCGTGGATTTGGACTGACGCGGATGCCAAGTGGACTGGTGTTTGCAAGTCAGTCAGGTCGTACGTTCACCTCGCGAGGGCCGATGCTTTACCTGATGGATCCAGTCACAGGAAATCAATTTGCACCGATTGTGCCTGATTCGTCTGAGAGACAGGGACTCCAGCAAAATCCAAGGTCTGGACGTGATGAAAATCCAGCTGAAAGTGAGAAATTCGAGAGGCGGAAATCTCAAGGGCCACCGGACAACGAAAGAAAAGATCGCGATCGAGGTCGTCCCGAACCTCCACCGCCAAGACCTGATCAAGGATTTGCCAATATGGCTGGATTTCGAGGGTTCACGCCATTTTCCAAACGACTGAATGTGGTGCCAGATGGTGATCAGATTGCTCTGATTCGTGGGAACAGCTGGGAGTTTTGGGAAATTGAACAACAGCACCAAACCGCGACAGGGCCAATTTGGACAGCCACCAAAAAGCCATTGCCCAGCGGATCACCAACCTCAGATGTGAACACACTTGCCTTATCTCCGGATGGCTCGATACTGGCCTTGGGCAATCGCGAAGGATTGGTCACTCTGATCCATGTTCCCTCATGGAAAGTAAGGACTTCGTTTCGCGTGGGTACAGTTGAAGAACCTGATTCGAACGTGATCACTGACCTGAGTTTTATGCCTGGCAACCAATCATTACTGGCTGTTGTCGGACGAAGGGAGATCGCCATTTGGGATCTCAACAAGCAGCCGATCCGTTATCTGAGCCTGCCAGTGGACAATCCGTCCTCAACACCGGTCGTTTGGGGGCCAAAGGGTCATGAGCTCTTTGTGATTGAGGAAGATAAAAGGATTGTAAACTGGAATTTACAGCGAATTGGAAGCAAGATTGAAGAGCTGGGCCTGAAATAAATCAGAATAGCCGATTTTTGCGATAGGCATCTGAAATGCAGCGATTGGGCTGATTGGGCGTTAGGCCATGGTTCGCTTAAAGTGAGGATGGATTTATGATCACCGTCCAACGATTCTGAAGGCCATTTCTATATTTCATTCGGGCTCCAAAGGACACCCGCTCCGCAAATCGGAATTTTATTTCGGTCTGTTCCCAAACAAAAAAGGCTTTCCCAAGATGAATTGGGAAAGCCTTTGGTTTTATGTAGTGAGACTCTGAACAGATTCATTCAAAGCGGATCAATAAGAGTCGGCAGAGATCACTTCGCCGCCTCTGATCGAGTGCACAGCGTTCCAGGTTGCGGCATTGATAGAGCTTTTGACGAACCGAACGGAACCATCGGCAAACAGGGAGTTTACACCACCTGGGTGGCGGCTGCGTGAGCCGGCGAACTGGTCGCTGTCCGAATTGCCCGGCTGGCATGGCAGCTGTGCTTCATTCACACAGAACAGGCCTGCGTTATTCGGCATCTGGTCATATCCATCCTTCAGGCTGAAGAAATCTTTGATACCGTTGGGTGTGAATCGGCTGACATAGCTCACACCACCCATGACAGTGGACCACATCATCCCACGGGCATCAAACTCTGCCCCTTGAATGATTTCTGAGATCAGAACCGAGTTGGATGTGCCATCCGTGAAACTGTTGATCCCATAGGTGCGGTGACCGAATGCACCGTCAACGAAAGCAGCCTGAAGTGTGGCATTGCCGCCGAGGTTCTGGCCCCAGCCGGTGTTACCCCAGTTGCCGGCGTAATTTCCCTTGGTCATGCTGAAACCTGACAAGGCTCCGCCAGCATATCCTGGATTGATCCGGAATGTGCGGGGCTGATCGCTCGGGCACTGAAACGTGCTGATTTTGGTGGTGGAGACGGTCTGGTTTGCGAAAAACCCCGATGGTAGGCCGTTGCCACCGGCTGGGCCTTCACTCCCAAGATCAAAATTGAAGCTGTTGGCCAGGTTGGTTTGTTCAATATAAGGCATCATCAGGCAGAACCATGTGGTGCCTTGTGCTCCGGCGAAAATGGTGGGGAAATCCGTCGCCGCACGTCCTGGCCTTGGTGCCCAGATCCGGCCGGTCGCGAATGAGCCAGATGTGCTGTGGTAATTGTGCAGAGCCAAGCCCAACTGCTTGAGATTGTTGATGCACTGGGCCCGGCGGGCAGCTTCACGAGCGGATTGAACAGCAGGCAGCAACAGCGAAATAAGGACGGCAATGATTGCGATCACAACGAGCAGTTCGATGAGTGTAAAACCTGCCCTGCGATTGGATTTGGAACGATTTGAGAAAAGCATGAATCTGAACCTTTCCGGAGATAGAAAATCGGGTCGGTACGGATGATCAAAACACTTTGACTGTCAAAGTGCTGCTGGAGATTGAGGCGATTGATAGAGGCGTTTGGTTGATATATATCCATTAAGCGCTTTGCTCGATGTTGTGTCAAGCAGAACACGGAAAATTTAACGGTTGGTAAAACCGGAATGTCATTCAATTGGGGTTCAAAAAGAATTGGTTTTTCGAATTTTAAATTAAAAACTTCAGATGTCACGAAATAGAATCATTCAGGCCTCAGTACATAAGTGTCGCATCGTTGTTAATCCGATTCCTGATGAAATCGTTCGCGCAGGGTTGAGATGAAATCTGCCAAACTTCCACCCCGATTTTTTAATGTTTCAATGGTCAGGACCCTCACGGAGTCCTGATCCTGTTCCGCCAGATAATCCACCGGGCTTTTTCCATCCACACGAGCCAGCATGCATGCGGCCAAATGCTGAACTGTTCGATGCTCAAAGTCATTTGGGTTTTCTATGGAAATGAACGTGCGGCGATAATTGCCCCAAAATTCGAAGATCATATTCAGGAATTCTTCACGGGCAGGCATCCCCAATCGCATCGCTCGAAATGTTTTGAGCACAAGATGCGTCAAAAAGAAGCCGAGATCAAACGCAGGATCGCCCCAGTGAGCGGTTTCAAAATCGACCAGACCGAGTTGAGAGTGTTGATCGACCAGTATGTTCTTCGGGCTGAAGTCGGCATGAACCAAGGTCTGTTGGGGTAAATCCTTCATGCGCTGGATCAGATTCTCGATCGAATCGGCGATGATCGGGTGAGCTCTGGCTATGGTTCGATAATAGGGGTCAAGTCGCAGTTCGTCGAACACAGTCCAGTCAGATAACCGGCCATTCTTCAGCGAATCCGAATGTTTCAGGCTTGATTCGTGAATCATTCCGAGAATGCGACCAGCGGACCGGGCCAGATTCGTTTGCGCACGACCTTCCAGCAGGAGCAGTTTCCAGACATCGCAAGTCTGTCCCAAATCTGTCATGCCGAACAGGTAATGATCGTGCTCTTCAAACAGGATCTTTGGCACAACACCTGACGGTAGAACACTATCGAGAAACCGAATAGCTTCGGTTTCGATCCAGATCCGATCGAGCCGGCTGCGCCACTCTGCTTTGGTCCGCAATCGTTCGCTGGACTGTTTGAGGATGATCGAGGGTTGATCGGATCGTGGATCGACAGGTTCAACACGAATCACCATGTTTGAAACTCCGCC
>CAMCFM010000238.1 GCA_945874095.1 Candidatus Kuenenia stuttgartensis | reverse complement strand
TTCAAGGAAAAAGCCCAGTCGCTGAAGCGAAAAATCAAGGGTGCCATGGTCTACCCGATCGTGGTCATCACGGTGGCGGTAACCATCGTCGGCTTCATTCTTTACTTCATCATTCCCAAGTTCGAAGCGATCTTTAAAGACTTCGGCGTCGATTTGCCGAAGATGACCGTCTTCCTGATCGAAGCCAGTCACTTTGTGGTCGATTACGCACCCGTCTGCATCGCTTCACCATTCGTGATGTACATCATCCTCAAACTGCTCTACAAGACCAAGATCGGCGCTTATGTGCTGGACTGGATCATGTTGCGGATTCCGGTCATGGGCCAGATTGCCGGCAAGTCGACCGTGGCCCGGACCATGCGGACACTGGGCACTCTGGTCACTTCGGGCGTGCCGATTCTCGAAGCGATTGCGATTGTGCGGGAGACAGCTGGCAACGCCGTTTTCGAGCGTGTTTTCACACGCATCTACGACTCGATCCGCGAAGGGGAGACGATCTCGGTTCCCTTGAAGGAATCCAGACTTGTGGATGACATCGTGGTGAACATGATCGACGTCGGTGAAGAGACCGGCGACCTCGATACCATGCTCAACAAGATTGCCGACAACTACGACGAAGAAGTCGAAGTGCTGGTCGAGTCGCTGATGTCCTTGCTCGAGCCGATCATGATCGTGGTTCTGGGGGGCATCGTCGGTTTCATCGTCATCGCACTCTTCCTCCCCCTCGTCCAGCTCATTTCCAAGCTCTCCGGTTGATGGCCTAGCAGGTGGACCGTGGTTCGCCCGCCAAAAATCGGCTGTGATGCAAAGTCACATAACCGGTTGCATTTCGTAGAGACTTGAGTGGGGCCCAAGAAGTCTTTTCCAAGGCATGAAATCCTGAATGTCAGGGAAATAAAACTGGGAACTCGAATCGGTTTGCAGGCGTCTCATAACATAGATAGATATGTCGATGGATGGACCTGAGGCTAAGCTTTGCGAAACGATCGGTTCGAGTGTGAAGCTGGAGCAGAAAAATCAGAGGTTTGAGAGATATCGGAATCAGAATCGGACAGGCGTCTGAACCATGTACATGAAACGGGTGGAATGCAAAATGTTAAGTAGGTCCACCCATCCACAAGCGATCTCGGAGAGCCCTCGGATGAATCGTCAAACGCACACTGCCGCCCGTCGATCCGAGGCCCCCGCTGGCCCACGACGCGGATTTACCCTGATTGAACTGCTCGTGGTCATCAGCATCATCGGAGTTCTGGCCGGACTCCTGCTGCCAGCGATCAATGGAGCTGTTCGTGCCGCCAAAGAATCGGCCGTCGCTTCGGAAATCACCTTGATGGAGCAGGCTCTGGCAAGTTTCAAGACCCGGATGGGAGATTACCCGCCGAGCTTTGTGGTGATTGATGAGTCTGGGAATTATTCTACTGATCCAACATTGCCGTTGTATAAATTTGTTGGTCAGCATTTTTCTACGAACGGATTAATGTCTGGTACAAGTCTTGATAATCAGATCATTAATACGATTCAAAGATCACAACGATACATGCGGAAAATGTTCCCACGTGCTCAGCAAGTTCAAGACATAAATTGGAATAAAAAAATTGATTTTAAAATTCTTGAAGGAGATGAAGCACTCGTGTTTTTTCTTGGTGGTCTTCCAGAATTTTCGGACACAGATAATGATGGTTTTTCTGATACGGTTGTTGAGCCTTTTAGTCTGACGGGATTCAACAAGCGGCCAGATAAGCCATTATTTGGGAAACGACCAAGTGATTCGCAAACACAAAATCGCGACACCCCATTCTTTGAATTTAAAGCTGAACGCTTAGTGGATTTTGATGGCGATGGCTTTCCAAGCTACATTGACAGCTTGGGTACTGATGAAGAGTCTCGCCCATACGTCTATTTCAGTGCCTATGGTTCAAACAGTTATGACGCACAGGATTGTAGCATAAACCCATTTCTCAAGGACAATCCATTGGCAGTTAGTGCTGATGATTCATCCGGAACAACACTTGCGTTTGTGCAAGCCTTTGGTGGCGGGATTAAATCCACATATCCGAATCCTTATACAACAGGTCCAGCGAACCCGCAAGGCCGTTCACCAGCATGGCAGAAACCACAGAGTTATCAGATAATTTCTGCAGGAGCAGATCGTAAATACGGTTGTGGTGGTCAGTTTGCTGGGAAAACAAAAAGTGAACCATTACCTGGTATTGGTTTTCTACTTGACATGACTGGCATATTAACTCCTGCTGAATCCGTTCGCTCATTTGAATCTGACAACATTACAAACTTTTCCCAAGGTCGTCTGAACTAAAGCGAAATTCGCACGTAGAATAACGATCACACCATGCACAAGGGAAAGGGAGGGGGTCGGACGATCATGCAAAGCCATATCCATCGCCCCATTCGGGCGTCATTCACGGCAACCGCTCCGAACAGTTCGAGGAAGGGGTTTACCCTGATCGAACTGCTCGTCGTGGTCACGATTATCGGGATTCTGTTCTCGGTTATTCTGGTCGCCTCCTACGACGGCATTCGAACTGCCAATCTCAAGGCGACGCAGGCCTTGGTATTGAAGCTCGATCTAGCCGTGAAAGAGCGAATGCAAGCCCTTCTAGATGATGAAGTCATTCCCAATCCGACCCATATATGGCTGGCTACACAAGCATCCAATAAAGCGGACGGGGGATCATCTTTCGGCCCACTGCGTGGCCTTTCTCCTGGCCGTGGAGGAAATGCACGAGCTAAGGCCATCGCTATGACGGATTATCTGAAAGCTGAAATGCCGGATGTATTCGTAATAGACAATCGTCGATCGATCATACAGTACTATCCTTTGAATTTCGGAGGTATGAATCAACTATCCGACCCTTATTCTTCGACAAAACCTTGTCAAGGTGTTGGAGACACTAGAGCTAGTAATAGTCCGATTGCAGACTATGTGCTTCCGATTGGAACAGGACTTGTATTCAATGGCTCAACAAGTTTTGGCACATTTTATGTTGATCCAAAATGGAATGCTGCTCAAGTAAAAGCTTATTCAGATTCCTACAATTATGCTGGTACTGGCGTCTTCGGGGCCAGCTACACAGCCGCAGCAGGGCTTTACAAGCAGCTTGGCTACGGTCCTGCAGGTTATGACGGTGTCGATAACGATGGAAATGGACTCGTAGATGAAAAAGCTGAGGGTTCACCGTATATTTGGGATACTGATGAAGTAGATAATGATGCGGACGGACTTATTGATGCTCAAGATCCAAAAGAAGGTTCTGACTATATTGATACATTACTCGGTAATCATCAGCACAAAACCGCTCGTAGCGAAATGCTTTATGCTCTTCTCATTGAAGGTCAGGGACCTCTGGGGGCTGCTTTCAGTCGTGACGATTTTACAGATCGAGAAATTCAGGATACGGATGGGGACGGCCTTCTAGAATTTGTCGATGCTTGGGGCGAGCCGCTTCAATTTTACCGATGGCCAATTTGGTACACCTCTGACAATCAACGTGGTTGGGCTGATTATCCCGGCGATCAACCATGGTTTACACGCGAAAGAAATCCAATTGATGCATCCAACTCGTTAGTCTCCCTTGATTGGTGGTCTACTAACTTGCCAACTTTCAGCTCTACACCAAGCACTGAGAAAAATATTTTCGAGTATTTCTTCCATCCACTTTCTGAAGCGTCTCAGCGAGCAACTAACCCAAACGAACCATCACTTTATTTTTGGGATCGCAGCCGAGCAACCTTTAGACGTGCCTACCGTTTTACTCCACTGATCGTCTCAGGCGGTCCGGATTTGAAGCTCGGAATGCGCATGTGGGATCCGATCAAAGAAACCACAGAAGCTTTGAAATGGCCTAACTATCCCTTAGAGTTAATTCGAGACTTTGAAAACCTCGGAATCAAGTTCGACTACTATTCTATTGCCGACACATCATTGAATTATAGCAACCGAAATATCCTTGGTTTTACTCAGGGTGATCTTTCGAAATTCGATGATGAGACTTTGTCTTCTGCCGATGACGATATTTCCAGCCACGCTCTCCAACAAGGCCTGGGCGGAGGTGCACGATGACCATGCCGCATCAAAAATCTGTAAAACCCGGGTTCACACTGGTGGAACTGCTGGTGGTCCTGTTCATCGTTGGGCTGGTTTCGGCAGCCACTCTGCCGATCATCATCCCCACGCTAACACAAAGACAAGTCCAGGAAGGTTCCCGGATCCTTCAGGAGGCTTTGATCAACGCCCGGTTTGCAGCCATGAGCACAGGCCGCCCGGCGGGTGTCCGGCTTTTGCCTGACCCAGTCTACAACGGCCCCGATGGCACAGATTTGCTGCGTCCCCTGGCCTATAACCGCATGCTTCAGCTTGAGCCAGCGCCTGATTTTTCGGATGGGAATTTGGTGATCCGGTCCAGTGGCGCCTCTGCTCAAGAAATTCTTCAATTCTTCCAGCTTTGTATCAGTAAAAATCTCAATTGGAGATCACAGCTCATTGGGACTCCTCCAAATGCAACCGTGAGCCAAGGTCTTCAAGATCCATATCTGAATCAACTTGCTCCTGGAGTATTGA
Organism: Candidatus Kuenenia stuttgartensis; assembly: GCA_945874095.1. GTDB lineage: Bacteria > Planctomycetota > Planctomycetia > Isosphaerales > Isosphaeraceae > QWQI01. The sequence goes on along the minus strand of CAMCFM010000238.1, from coordinate 2,394 downwards.
AAGACCCACGTGTTGTACTTCGTCAATACAAATCAGCAATGTCTGTAGGATCCTCTCCAAAACCTGTGGAACCAACAAGCTGGTCATGGAATATTCGTGCAGGCGATCGTATCAGTGTGGGAGTTCAAAACAATATTAATTTCGTGGTTGCTGGGCCGATTGCGCCATTTGTGGCTGGCAGTGGTTACAATCCTTACACTTATAATCCTGAAAGATTCATTAATATGGGGAACCCTGATGTGATGACAGGTTATCAGTTGCCTACTTATTATCTGGCAAACACCTTGACCTATTACCCAAGTGAAATTCTATTTGTCGTCAATGAAGGCAACCGGATTTTCAATGGAGTTGACGACAATGGCGACGGATTTCCGGATCCTGCATATGATGGCATGGACAATGATGGGAATGGTTATATTGATGATCCATGTGAGGTGTTTTACGCTTTAAACAACGGCAGTCTTGTTGATCCTCAAGCCTTGGTTTCTCAGTTAATTCAATCGGGAGCCAGTGCGTCGACCATCATTGAAACACTTCGCACCACATTTGAATGGGATCCAGCCGTGCTCAGTTCCGGCAGTGGAAATACCATTTCTCAGGACTATTCTCAGGAATATACAATCAAACGCCGGATGGTGCCTTCCGCAAATTCCGCAGAAGTGGGGTTGCCTGCAGACGTAGTAATTGATGCCACCACAGCCCTTGGCGGATATGTGGATTCTTCAATCAATCCGCCTTTATTTGTTCCCCAACTGGCTCCTCCGAATGTGAATTATTCGAATATCTTGACAATGTCGGAACGCAGCCGTCTGCCGATCGACCCATATACACGTTACGTCGACATCATCTTTCAGCCCGATGGTCAAGTGGTCACTTCTGCAGCCAGTTCAGTGACAAGTGCTCCGTTTCAGGTGCCGTTCTATCACCTCTGGCTCACGGACAGGGGCGATGTCTTCCCGCCGACCGACCTGACGAAGGCCGCTGGGAAATTGAGTTCACCCCGTCTCCCACTGTCTCAGGGCAACGTACTTCAGAACCAGCACATGAATGCTTCGAACGAAGAATGGGCTTTGAAGAACGAGCGTCGATTGATCACCATCCAGACTCGCACGGGTCGCATCACATCCCAGTCTCTGGAAATGTTTGATGCCACCGATGCGAGCGTTCCCTATCAAGACGCCCAGAAGGGCATTGCGGAGGTCGGCCAATGATTCGCTTGCAAAGCCACAACCGCACTGCCGACAAGTTATCAAGCTCACGCCGCGGCGTGACGATGACTGAAGTCCTGATCGCCATCATGATTCTGGGCATCGGCATGACCAGCCTGATGACCCTCTTCCCAATCGGCCTGATGAAGCTCCGCGACGCCCGCCGGAACAATCGTGCCAGCCTTCTGGCCGAAAATGTGGCCAGTGACCTGAAAACCCGCGACCTACTGAGTCGATACAGCTTTGCAGCCACTCTGAACGCATCAGGCGTGACCGGCGGGAACCTGTTTGATCCCTGGACCAAAGACATTCAGGCCCTTTATGACAAAGCCAACGCAGCTAACGTGATTGAAATCCAGACAGCCACCGGCTTTGGCATTCCGATTGTCTGCTGCTATGATCCGCTCTTCTATTCCAATCTGGCATACACGAATTCCCCTGCTTTTTCGAATGTGGCTCAAATGGTCGATCCAAAATTCCGGTTCGGCCGGGCGTTTGGCAACGACCTCAGGTCCGACCCTGACGGCAGTCGTGCCAGCGGTTTAGGTTTGCCCCGACTCACGAATATCTGGCCTGCCCTGGCAGCATCCACTTTGCCAAGTATTGGTAACATCAATTCCGTTGCTTCGATTTTTGTTTCTCAGGACGATGCCGTTTTCCCTGACTTTGAAAATGAAGCCAATCCGAAGATCATTGACCCAAAATCTGCTGTCACACGCCAGAATCCGATCCTGCCGCTCGTGGATAACGCCTCTACCGGTGCTTATTCATTGAACGATTGGGACTATTCCTGGATCTTCACCGGTAAGTCGCGTGACCGGAACGTCTTTGAAGGCGACATGGTGATCTATAACAAACGTCAGTTTGGCGTGAATACGGATTCCAATAACGCTGTCACAGGCATTAGCGGCGAACGCGTTGTCGAAGGCATCTTTGGCCTCGGTTCTGTTCCCATGACCACCAATAATGGCACCATGGGTTATGCGGCTGGCAAGAGCCGGAAAGTCTTGTTGATGTGGCCCAAAATTGACGGTGCCGAAAGGCCTGAAATCAAGATTGGAGGCTGGATCGCTGACGTGACTTACGAGCCATATCTCAATACCACCGTGAGTCGGTTCATGCAGGACTTCGATGGCGATGGCCGCCCTGATGTCGATCATCCCGGACAGCGATGCCACTGGTATCG
>CAMCFM010000237.1 GCA_945874095.1 Candidatus Kuenenia stuttgartensis | reverse complement strand
GCGATAAATCCAAATGGAACGACGATTTTCACGACGTATTTCAGGCGGGTTTTGCGAAGCAGAAACAGGCTTGTCACACCAATCCCGGCCATCAATCCAAGCCACGCGCTGCGGCTTTTGGTCCACAGGAGACAAAGCCCGATCAGGCTTTGGAGTATGAAAAGTGGGATCATTCTGGCCAGTTTCGTACCAGAACTTTGGTTGGGCTTCAAAAGCTGGTCAAATAAGAGACCAAAAAGGATAACCAGCGGGCCTACCAAAACTCCGGCGAGTGAATTTGCCAGAGCGAAGGTGGACATCGGCTCATTTGATCCCAACAACCGATCTTCAAAAGCTTTACGGCTCGGAGAGTTGGGGTCGATCCCAAGGCTCATCAAGGTGCGTTCCGGATTGGCATTATAAGCATTGCGGACTTCAGTAAATTCCACAGTCGTCTGAAAGATTCCGTAACAGGCCAGAGCTGTGACCATCAAGATTTGCGACCAGATCAACCCCGTGGATTCATCGGCATTTCGCGGAAGTTGCCTGTAGAGGAGATAGGTCAGGCCAAGGGCGGCCCATTCCCAGCTGATGTTGGTTGCAGGGCGATGATCGAGCGCACGTCCTGTGGAGAGCATGACAACCAGAACCAGAAGACAGACTGCGGCATCTGCGAGATGAAATCGGAATTGGAAGTCATCGCGTTTGATGCGGACTGCGCAGAAGCCCAGAGCGGCCACGATCACCCAGAGGCACCAGTAAAGGCCTGTGCCTTCGCTGGCATCTTCGCTTGGCCAGAGCAATCGTGCGGAAATCAGTCCGGAAAACAGGCCAAGAGCGATCGCATCCCAGCCGAAGCCGGTGTGGACGGTGATATCGACAGAATCGCGGCGGTGAACGATCGTCGGGCCTGCTGCTCGATGACGCTTTGCCGGTGCTCTTGAAGACATCTGATCACTCTTTCTTGAATTTCGTCAGGCGCGATCACGGGGATTCGGTTTCGTACCAGCCGTTTCAGGATGATGCCCTTTGATCTTTGGAATCGTCTGTTTATAGATCAATCCACTGATCACCGTGGCCACCAGGAGAAAAACGAAGCCGCCGATCCCTAAAATCACGCCGAACCACTCCAGCGCGTTTTCCGGCGGCCAGCGATCGTTATTCCCCATTTTCAGGCTCAGGCCCACCAGCCCTGGACCCGCAACGGTCCAGATGGTGAGTATCCCGAACAGGATGAACATCCGTTTGGCAGGCTTGGAGAGGTCTTTCCAGGATCCGTTCATAATCGACCCTTAACAGCCCGATTGGCTTCCTTGCTCTTGCAGATTGCCAAATGGGCATCATGACGCTCACGCCATTTTGCAGCCACCTGGGCTGGCCCATCTGCCACAGGAACGGTGAACGATTCGCCGCCGGCTCGCCACTTGACTTCAATGGTGTCCGCAGCCACACCTTTTTCGCCGATCACCACTCGCAGAGGAAATCCGATCAGGTCAGCATCTTTGAACTTGAAGCCGGGACGCTGGTCGCGGTCGTCGATGATCACATCGGCTCCGGCGGCGGTCAGAGCCTCAGCAAACTTGTTCGCCAGGTCCATGATTTCAGGCTTGTTCACAGCCAGAGGGATCACGACCACTTGATAAGGAGCGATCGGCATTGGCCAGATGATCCCGTTTTCATCATAAGATGCTTCAACGGCCGCCGCTAGAATCCGGTTCACACCGATTCCGTAACAGCCCATGATCAGGTGCTGCTGCTTGCCATTTTCGTCGAGGTAGTTGGCATTCATGGCTGCAGAATACTTCGTACCGAGCTTGAAAACGTGTCCGATTTCAATGCCCTGGGTTATGATCATCGGTGCCCCGCCTTTGGGGCTTGGGTCGCCAGCCTCAGCGTTACGCACATCCACCACGTTTGAGAGTGGGAAGTCGCGGCCGGGAACCACATTGACGTAGTGAACGTCCACTTCATTTCCACCCACAACAGCCAGAGGCATGGCGGCTGCGGAAGGGTCGATCAGGAGCGGAATCTTGGAGTCGATCGGGCCCAGAAAGCCCATCGGGGCACCCGTGGCTTTAAGTATCTGCTCGGCCGTGGCAAGCTCCAGACTTTGCGCTCCGAAGGCTCGTCGCACCTTGGCTTCGTTGGCTTCATGGTCACCACGAATCAGAATTCCCACCACTTTTTCGTCCGCACTGAAGACGAGTAGCTTGGCGGTTTCCTCAGGCTTCACGCCCAGAAACTCGGCCACTTCCTGAATGGTGCGTTTGTGAGGCGTCGATTTTTTCTCGGCAGCAGGCGCGTTCGGATCGGCAGGAGCAGGCCAGGCGATGGCCCCGATCTCTGCACGTTCCTGATTGGCTGCATAGCCGGAAATGGGATCTTGAATGATTTTGTCTTCGCCGGTTGAGCTTGGGACCATGAATTCATGGGAGCTGTCGCCGCCGATCGGGCCTGATTCAGCCTCGACAATCACATAAGGCACGCCGCATCGGTCAAAGATTCGGCAATAGGCTTCATACATGGAGTCGTAGGCATCGTTGAGCTGATCGACATCCTTGCTGAACGAATAGGCGTCTTTCATGAGAAATTCGCGGGTCCGTAGAACGCCGAATCGGGGGCGGGGCTCATCGCGAAACTTGGTCTGAATCTGGTAAAGCGTGATCGGCAACTGTCGATAACTGTTGATCAGGTCACGGGCCAGGTCGGTGACCACTTCTTCGTGGGTGGGTCCAAGGGCAACGTGCCTGTCGCCGGAAAGCTTGAGCTGCATGAGGAGATTCCCGAACGTCTCATAGCGACCGGTCTCTTTCCAAAGCTCGATTGGCTGAAGGGCTGGCATCAGCACTTCGATCGCTCCGGACCGGTTCATTTCTTCGCGCACAATGGCTTCGGCTTTACGCAGACTTCGAAGGCCGAACGGGAGATAGGTGTATGCTCCGGAGCCGAGCTGGCGGATAAAGCCGGCCCTGACCAATAGCTTGTGGCTTGGAACAACGGCGTCCGAAGGGACTTCTTTGAGGGTCGGGATGATGGTCTGCGTCCAGCGCACGTTTTCAGTATCCTGCAAAAGATCGGAAAAGATCGACATGAGATATATGGCGAGTTTACACGCCCAAGGGCGAAGTGTCCAACCCGAAAGTCAATGCGATGCTTGGGAACGACGAAAGAACTGGCCGAAAATGGCCTCTAGTTTTTAAAACTGACCAACTTGGGACTATCTTGCGATGGAAGTTCGGTCGATCAGATGCCGTCGAAAGGATAGGCGTTTTTGATCTGACGAGGGGCTCCAGCGGAGACATCAATTCATAGGTATGCTCGAATGACATCAACAGTCCCAACCAGACGATCTTCTTTACCAAGCCGGTTTTCGGTTGGTTTTGAAAACTGGAAGTTGTTTTTGGACTGATTCTAAATCAAAGCTAACTCTTTGATCACATATCTTCCCCAAACCTTGAGATAAAGCCCAAATGGATCTGGTATATCATAAGGCCTCCCGATGACTGAACCGTAATCGCCGTGCCACTCAATCACCGCACCACTATCGCCTTCCACCTTTAAACCACTCGAATTCACGGTTATGATCATCTTATGATAATTAAAAGTCGGGAAGAAATTCGCTTTGGTCCTGGTTTCTTCCATTCCAAGTTCAGGAATATTGCTGCCAGACCAACCGCCTGACAGGAAAACGCCGAATTGTTTTCCAGAATAAACCACTGGTAATACAATCCCATTCTCTCCATCCCGCTTCGCGACACATCGGATTTTATATGCGCCTTGAGGCCGAAATGGTATGGATATCGCTCCGCCGATGGCTTTAGAATCGGGAAATGGCGCGTGGGCATGAAGCTCTTCGTCTTGAAAACGCCAGGTCCCGCGAATCACATCCCGATTCAATACGATCAGGCTCAAAAGATCCGTTTCATTCATCCCCAACACTGCCTTTTGACCTTGTTTTGATGCATATAATACGGTTGTGCACTCAGGAAAAGCTTTCTTGTACTTCTCTATCGCTGATGCGTTGATATTTGTCCCTTCCAGTTCAAGCCGATTCAGTTTCTCTAATTTTGCAAAAATCTCCATAGATTCATCCGTTATCAACGGACAGTTTCTCAAAACCAATTGCTCCAGATTCTTCAGCGAAATAATAGGCTTGAGTCCTTGATTTGTAACGTTCTTACTGCCAATCCCAATTTCCTTTAAGTTTGGAAAGCTCGCAACGATCTGCATTCCAGGATCTGAAATACCGGTGTTTACCAGGTAAAGTTTCTCTAAGGAAGTCAAGCCGACCAGAAGTCTGAAGTTTTCATCCATATAATTTAATTTGTCATAGATCTTGATTTCATTAATCATGAATTCTGTTTCTGGAATATCCTCCAACACCAATAGTTGATGCTGACCGTCAATATCTTTAATTCCGACCAATCCGCCAATCGATAATACAAGCCGTGCGACTTCTTTGTTTTTGAGACGATCCAAAACAACAGGATCTGGCTGAATCACTTGACTCAGGTCCGCTTCACGCTCTGGATTCCCAAAGGCATCCAAGATTCTCTTGCCTAGTACTCCAGAAATTATCAGTGAACCAGCCAGGCCAGTTGCGAGAATGCCTCTTCGACTTGAACTGTTTAAATGATCGAAACGGCTTTTCTCGGCATTCCTGATCGAATCTGCGATTTCTTTTGCAGAAGCATAACGATCTTTCGGAGACTTCTCCAAGCATTTCAGGCAGATTTTAGCCAGTTTCTCTGGAACCGGATATGCAATCGGATTCGGTGAATCCAAAAGCATCCTTTTTTTCAATGAATAATGCGTACTCGATGAAAATGGATGACGACCTGTCAATAACTCAAAGAATACCACTCCAAGCGAAAAAATATCCGCTCCCGGGCCGATTGCAGAGGTATCACCATCAATCTGCTCAGGCGCCATATAAGCCAAAGTCCCTGACTGGCTGCTATCACTCTGGCGAATCTGATCTACGGTTGCGGCAATCCCGAAATCAGTGATATGAACATGATTATCCAGGTCAATCAGTACATTTAGAGGCTTAATGTCACGATGCACAAACCCTTGTTCATGAGCAGCTTGAAGAGCGTCTGCCACTTCGGCAATCCAGTGCGCAATTTGCCTGAAATCTGGCTTCTCATGGGTCAGTACATCCGCGAGGTTTCGTCCTTCAATCAAATCGCTCACAAAAAAGACGGCCCCTTCATGCCGGCCAACATCATAAATCGAAACTATCCCAGAATGCTTAAGCCTCGCAGCCCGACGCGCTTCCAACAGTAAATTCTCGGGCGGCTGATGTCGATCAGGACGAGCCATTTTAATCGCCACGAATCGCTCAAGTTCGGTATCAAATGCACGATAAACCTGACCAAATCCTCCCATACCGATCATCTCTTTAATCACATAACGCTTCGCCAAAGTTTCTCCAAGAATTGGATCTGCAACTGCGATTTCGTCCTCGGTTTCATCATCGGTAATGCACATCCAGCGCATCTTTTTAAGCCGGTTGATCATTTTCTGAAGCGGATCTGTCAACTCAGGACATTCTGAACATAAAATTAGTGCAGATAAATCGTCACCATTTTCAAACGCTTCTTCCCATTTCAGTAGTAGGTCTGTCAACTGATTTTGAACATCGTCCATAAATCATCCGCTTTCCAATTCAAGAATCACCTCACCAAGTCTTAACCGCGATTCCGCCCACCTGCGTTTCAGGGTTGCCAGCGAAACACCAATCAGAGTAGCGGCTTCTGGCTGACTGACACCCTCATACCAAACCAGATCAACAACTTGTCGAAGTTCATCAGGCAACGCGCCTACCGCTTCATGAAACCGTGTCCAGGCATCCAAGGACGCTGGCTCTTCAGGCTCATTTTGTTCGCTAGCCAAAATCAGGCCGCTATCAGATTTGTGATTTGCCCCAAGTCCTTCAGCGCCATAATAATGTCTCGCCAGATCAATCAGTTCACGCCGAATCTGAACGGCAGCCAAGCCATAGAAGTCAGAAGGAGTTGCCGGTTTTACAACCAGTAAAGCCCTATGAAGTCTCATCATAGCGACTTGAAGCACATCATCGGTATCTGACCAGCGCCGAACCTTCGGAAACTTCTTGAGCATCTTTCTGGTGAGTTTTTTAAGCCTTTCACAAGAATGTTCAATGAGCTGGTCGCGTGCTTCAGGAGAACCAATTCTGAGCAACTCGAGTCTTTGGTTGAGTTCTGTCGTGTGCGACATGCTAAAGCCCTTGATCCTGTAACCCCTGCACTGAGGGAGAAGAACAGAGCCAGCATCAGATTCGCTAATATAGATAAGCGAAACAGAGACCTGAAACGGCTCAAACTTTCAAGTAATTTTTTTGGGAGTACCATCTTAGTATACACGAATCACAAGACTTAGGCAAATTGTCAAAAAGATTTTCGGAAAACTTGTGAGCCGGTTTTGAGATTGGTTTCGCTTATACGTGTGTACAAATCAATACGTATTTCATACTTGTAATAAAAGGGCAAAACAATGGCGAATTGGTACATTGTTGAAAGTGGATATGAACGTGGTCCCTTTACGGACGAGCAAATTAAACGATTTGCTGCATCAGGAAAGATAAATCGTGAAAGCTTATTGCATACTGGAGACTCGACAAAGGAAAGGGCTGCCAAGCATATCAAGGGCCTTTTCCCAAACGTCAGGCAATTGCCACCACCTTTGATCCCTGATCTGCCAAAATCAATAAATAGACCGACCGATGTCATCAATGCAGAACCGCAATTATGGAACATTTTGTTGATTCGAATCAGCAGCTTGTTTTTCACCTTTGGTTTCGGCGCGTATCTGATCGCTTTAAACTGGAAGACTCTTGGAGAACATGAAAAAGCCAAGCGATCGATGTATTGGTTCTACTCTGCAGTGCCTTTATTTCTATTCGCGACGATCATTCCAGATGGCCCACTTGGAACCGGTTTTTCCAGATTTCTTTTTTTAGTAGGATTTATCGGATGGGCGAACACTAAACTA
>CAMCFM010000236.1 GCA_945874095.1 Candidatus Kuenenia stuttgartensis | reverse complement strand
GCCTTCGCTGGTTTGGCGACCGTTCGATCAGCTTGTGATGGCTGTACTTTAGTTTTTCGATTCGCTCGCAGGATCGCTCTTCTCTCTGCCTCCGCATCCGCAGGTGAGAACATAGGTTTGTCTGGAGGTTTGTCGATCCACTCAAGCAGAATGTCTTGCGACTGCTTTCCAATCCCAATATGCCGTTCGATATCGCGATACTCGGTTTTGTGTTTGTTCGGCGAATAGATCCATATGTTTTTGGACCTGTCGATATCCTGCCAGGCGATCTGACAAACTTCGCCCGGTCTCATACCGGTGTGCCACATTAGCAACACCATCGACCAGACCTGTCTGGCAACATGCGGTTTGATGGCAACCACATGCTCCCAGCAGACCGGTTTGACCTTTTCTGGCTCGCGAGCCGCAGACCGGCGCTTCTTTAACTTCTCCAACGCTCTGAGTGCGTCCCAAGACGATGCTGGAATTCGTTCGGTTGAAACGCCCCACCGGAAACACCTGACCACATATCGCTGATATTTGGTGATCACGCCCCTTGTCAGAGGTGTGCCGGTGTTTCCTTTCTGTATCCACATCTCTCTCACGACTGTCATCTGAGGTGCTCGGAAGTCCTTGGCAGGAATGCCACCAAATAAAAGCGCGACACCGCGTAAAGCCAGCTCGTGATTACGAGGTTCCGTTGATTCCGAATCGTACTGCGTTTCCACCCATTTCAAGAAACCATCCACGAGTTCTTTGGTAGATACCAAACTATCCGATTCGAGCTTGATTTTCCCTGTGGCAAAAAATAGTGCCAAGGGTTGCTGGTAGGCTGCAAGGCTCTCTGGCGTTCCGTGTTTGCCCAGGTACACAGTCACATCACCCCAGCAAGTGCGAGCACTGCCGGATTTCTTGTGTAACATGTAGCTTGGTATTGAGTTACGTTTACGTCCCATGAGTTCAAAGAATTCGTTAGAATGGTATTCTACCATTTTATTCCTTCTGTTTTCCGGTTTTCGGCGGGGAAGACAGAGGAATATAACATACTATTTTGCAAAGGTTTGTGAAAAATGCCCCCTGATGGACTCGAACCATCAACCCGCTGATTAAGAGTCAGCTGCTCTGCCAATTGAGCTAAAGGGGCGACACCTCTGATCATACTTTTCTGGTTGGAAAAGTCAAGACATTGCTTCGCTTTCCAGCAAAAGTAACGGAAAAAAGTCTGATTCAGACCAAATCATGCCGATTTGCCGCTAATCTTCGAACTTTCCCTTCTCCAAAACTTTTTCCAAGCCGACTTCCTCCAGTCCGCCCCCCAAGACCATCCGCCTCAGATCCCTGACGGATTTTATCCGCTCTGGCAGCGATCTCGTTGACATCCTTTTGATTGTAGGTTACTATATTGTTTCAAAGCCACTGTAGCTCAGCTGGTAGAGCACCGCTTTCGTAAAGCGGGGGTCGTGAGTTCGAGTCTCACCAGCGGCTTTATCCAGAATCGCCTCAAGCCTCAAACGCTTGAGGCGTTTTTGTTGACAATACCCTAAAGCTTGTTTTTTCGTTCACTTGCTTGAGTCGCTCAACAACTCTTATCAGTCAGACCTGTTTGGATCTGGCATAAATCAGGCAAATTCAAATAAAAAAATGCAACCCGTAATCAGAATTGCATTTCGAAAACTTCTAGTTTTTCTTTAGATTCACGACAGAGCCGATTTTTCAACCGCTCACATAGTCGAGAATCTGGGCAATCTGGCCTCTCAGATCCCGGCGATGGACGATTCTGTCGATAAATCCGTGCTCGAGCAAGAACTCGCTGGTCTGAAAGCCCTCTGGCAGCTTTACACGCACCGTCTGCTGGATCACCTTGGGGCCAGCGAAGCCAATCAAGGCCTTTGGCTCTGCCAAATTGATATCGCCCAGGCTCGCAAAACTGGCGGCCACTCCACCCATCGTCGGGTGAGTCAGCACCGAGATAAAAAAGCCTCCAGAGGCATTGTGACGGGCCAGGGCCGCTGAGACTTTGGCCATCTGCATGAGCGAGAAAATCCCTTCATGCATCCGGGCTCCTCCGCCTGATCCTGAAATGATAATCACTGGGAGTTTCAGAGCGGTCGCCGCTTCAATGGCTCTGGTCAGCTTTTCGCCAACAACGGAACCCATTGAGCCCATGATAAATCCGGAATCTGTCAGACACAGAACTGTACGAAGTCCTCGCACGAACCCTTGTCCGACCAATGCGGCTTCATTCAGGCCTGTCCGCTTCTGCTCGGCAGCGATGCGTTCTGGGTATGGCCGCCGGTCGTTGAAACCGAGTGGGTCGCCTGGCTTAAGGCTCGTATGCCACTCCTCAAAGGTACCTTCGTCAAGGATCTGGTTGATACGTTCCCGGGCTGTGATAATAAAGTGATGATCGCACTGCGGACAAACGCTCAGGTTTCGCTCAAGCTCTTTGCGATACAGAACGGCGTTGCATTGAGGGCACTTGGTCCACAAGCCTTCAGGAACTTTTTTTTGTTCCGTTGAGGTGGTCCAGGCAGAAATTGAGTCAGTTCGTGTGGTGTTCGACATGGTTAGTCAATGAGATCCTGATTGATATGTGCTCGTAAGGCTGCTGGTTCGCACACGACGGAGATGAGTCATGAATCGACCACTTCAGAACGCTGAATCTGACGACCGCCGGCATCAAATTCCAAGTCAATGACCTCTATTGTTCCTCCATCCGGCAATTCGGTCAATCTCGGCTTGTCGCATCCTCGCAATTGACACGACAAAATCTGAGCCAAAGGGTCGGGTATGATCAGCCCTACGGACTCGTTTCGGTACCGTCTCAACAGTGTATCAAGAAAACGGACAATTCGCTCGGATGCATCTCCAAACGACTCCCCTTGAGGTGGATGAATTCCCGATGGCTCCTCAATCCACTGCTTCCAAGCCTTCGGATGACGCTGCTTAAGCTCTTCCCAGCACAAGCCTTGCCAAAGACCAAGATTCACGTTCCGGAGATCCAGAACACACTTCGGACGAAGTTTCAGTACCGGCCCTAACGCTTCAGCCGTCCGCTGAGCCGACAAGTTCGGGCTATGATAAAGTGCTGCCAGATGAAGATCTGTCAGCTGATCTTTCAGGCGATTGATCTGCTCCACACCTTCTTTACAGAGTGGCAGATCGAGATCCCCTGCAATTCGATTTTCAAGGTCGAAACAGGTGGCACCCGGGCGAATCAAATAAACTCTTGTCATGGACTCCTGTGTCCAGTCGTTGGGAATCAGATTTGATCGCAAACGTATCATGGGTATCCGTTTATCAGGAGTGACCTGCGACTGAGGCGGCCAGACTGGCCAACGCCTCACGCGGCGATACACCACTTTGAAATACTGCTGACCCTGCTACCAGAAGATCGCAACCAGCTTCAACCGCTTCGCGGGCCGTGGTGGACTTGATCCCACCATCAATACAAAGCCTCAGATCAGGTCTCAAAGCCTTGATTTGACGCACCTTATCAAGCACAGAAGGCTGGAACGACTGGCCCCCGAAACCGGGCTGAACGGACATGACGAGAATACAGTCTAAATCGTCAAGATAGGGCAGAACACTTTCCACTGGAGTGCCTGGATTGAGTGATAATCCTGCCTCCACGCCACACGATCGGATATGTCGTAATAGTTCGCGAGGGTCGGGCAAAACTTCGATATGAACGATTAAAGTGTCGCAGCCCGCACCAATAAAGTCGTCGATATATCGACCAGGGTTATCCATCATAAGATGTGTATCAAAAGGGAGATCGGTCGTCTTTCGCCAATCAGCGATCAGCGGTGCCCCATACGTAAAATTGGGTACAAAATGACCGTCCATCACGTCCAGATGGACCGCCTTGGCTCCATCTTCCTTCAATCCTTTTAAAACGTCGGCCATTCGTGCGAAATCACACGCCAGCAAGCTGGGGGCGAATATCGGTGAGCCTGCCGCCTTTAATGCCTTCAAGCGGGTCGGTCGGTCTGATTGTATGGCCGTCATGGTCGAGTTGGATCACCTTGATGGTTGAGGCTCTATTAAAGAGTATAGTCTGGCCGTTAGCTGTCGTCTACCGGCCAGACTTATTTATTCATCAGACAAGCATTTACGCTTTCTCAGGAATCACATTCAAGGAGTTGAAAACCTTGCCTTCTAGCGATTCCAGAAACGCGCCGCCGCCGGTCGAGACGTGGCTGACCTTTTCGGCAACGCCAAAAAGCTCGGCTGCTTCGGCCGTCTCACCACCACCAACGACCGTAATCCCTGTGGATTCAGCCATTGCAGCAGCCATCCCGGCAGTTCCCTTACGGAACGGCTCGTCTTCGAACTTGCCCATAGGCCCGTTCCAAATCACGGTTCCAGCGTTGCGAACAGCTTCTCCATAAGCGGCGATCGTCTTAGGACCGATGTCGATTCCAATCCATCCATCAGGGATGTCTGAACCTTCCACGATCATCGTCTCGCTTGATGGATCCAAACTACGACTGACCAGGTGATCCAGAGGCAACTTGAGCTTATCTCCAGCGGCTTCAAGGATTTGAAGAGCCAGATCGAGCTTGTCGCCTTCGACCCTAGATCCACCTGTCGTATGTCCCTGAGCTTTCAGGAACGTGTAAGTCATGGCCCCGCCCACAAGTAGAGCGTCGATCTTCGGCAGGAGGTTGGTGATCACACCAATCTTGTCGGAAACCTTTGACCCACCCATCATTGCGATCATCGGCTTGGCAGGATGTCCGAGAAGTTTTTCGAGGATATCAAGCTCTTTGCCAACCAAAAATCCAATCGCACGATCGGCTGGTGCGAACTGCTCGGGAACTGCGACCATGGAGGCTTCGTCCCGGTGACACGTTCCAAAGGCGTCGTTCACATAGCAATCGGCCAAGCCAGCGAGGCTTTTGGCAAAGGCTGGATCGCCCTTCTTTTCGCCCTTGTTGAACCGGACATTTTCCAGAATCAACACGTCACCAGGCTTCATCACAGCCGATTTGGCCTGAGCGTCAGCTCCAACCGTATCGTCGGCTTTGGCAACTGGCTTGCCGAGAACTTCGCCCAATCGTGCGGCAATCGGATCCAGTTTGTAAGGTCCATCTGTGGCTGGATCGCCTGTTGGCCGGCCCAGGTGCGAGACCAGAATGACGGCTGCACCGTTATCAAGAGCATACTTGATGGTCGGCAGTGCGGCCTTGATCCGACGGTCATCGGAGATTGAACCGTCTTTGCCTTGAGGGACGTTAAAGTCAACCCGAATCAGGCACTTACGGCCCTTGAGATTGAGATCTTTGATAGTCTGCTTAGCCATATTTCCCTTTGTATTTCTATGAAAAAAACCAGCACCATCGCGAGTTCAATGACTCGCGATCAGCGCCGGCTTTGAATTTAAGTGGATTTCATATCCATCGTGGCCAGGAGATTTTACGCCCCTGCTTCAGGTTGGTTCTGTCAAAGATCAACCCAAGGCGGCCATTTTACGGGCCAGCTCGACAACGCGGTTGCTGTAACCCCATTCGTTGTCGTACCAGCTCAGAATCTTAACCATGTTGCCACCAATGACTTGCGTCCAGTCGCCCATGAAGATGCTGGAGTGCGGGTTGCCAATGATGTCGGATGAAACCAGTGGATCAGTCGTGTACTGAAGAATGCCCTTCATCGGGCCTTCAGCGGCAGCCTGAATGGCATTGTTGATGTCTTCTTTGGTGACATCTTTGCCGAGAACGGCGGTCAGGTCGGTGATCGATCCGTCGGCGACAGGTACGCGAAGCGAAATACCGGTCAGCTTGCCCTTAACGGCCGGGATCACTTCGCCCACAGCCTTTGCGGCACCTGTGGTGGAAGGAATAATGTTGATGGCGGCAGCACGGGCACGATATGGATCAGCGTGAATCTGGTCGTTCACCTTCTGGTCGTTCGTGTAGGCGTGGCAGGTCGTCATCAGGCCTTTTTCAATGCCGAATGCTTGGTGCAGAACCTTGACCACAGGGGCCAGACAGTTCGTCGTACAGCTGGCGTTCGACACAATCCGCATGTCGTTCGTCAGTGTGTCGTCATTCACGCCCAGAACGATGATCCCGTCCAGATCGTCCTTCGGAGGAGCTGTCAGAATGACTCGCTCAGCACCGGCGTCGATGTGCTTCTGGAGCGAAGCCTTGTTCGTGAAGAAGCCTGTGGACTCAATCGCAATCTGGCAACCAAGGGCCTTCCAAGGCAGGTTGGCAGGATCTTTTTCCTTGGTGATCTGAATCTTCTTGCCATTCACGATCAAGGCTTCGCCGTTGGCGACAACCGTACCGTTGAACTGGCGATGCACGCTGTCGTACTTCAACAGAAGTGCCAGGCTCTTGGCGTCCGAAAGGTCGTTGATGGCAACAACATCGAACTCGTTTGGATACTGGGCCAGAACTCGGAATACCAAACGCCCAATACGTCCAAACCCGTTAATGCCCACTCGAACGGCCATTGTGTGTGATCTCCCAAAAAGCAGAATCTTGATCCGGAACGACAAGCACCCGTCTGTCGAAATTCGGAAACGAGACACTTCGTCTCACTACTCGTTTCTCGCACAGATACGGACGGAATTATAAAACGAGCCACTCCTCTCTGTCAATCCTTTCGATGTCAATCCTTTCGATCCAGATCGCTCATTCCAGTCTGCACTGAATCCATCGACCAACTTCACCCGATGCAAATGTTCTGAAATCACCAAGGTCAAGGGACCGGGACTACAGAAATCCACTTCTGAGCGTGATTGGAGCATTAGCGAGGAATTAGCCCGCGATCTCCAACCAATTGCATTAAAAGATTGTCATGCGGATAAGCATGCCCTTTGTATTGCCAGAATCCTTCTGCAAAAACGACTCCAGCCTCCTCTCCACGCTTCTTTGAAGCCGTCTCCTGGCCAATCAGATATTCATCAATTCCGTGATGCTTCATCAGCCATTCTCTCTGACTGATATGACAGGCAAGCATTTCTTTTTTAATTCCAAACTCATCCGTTACATCTACATAGAAGTCAAC
>CAMCFM010000235.1 GCA_945874095.1 Candidatus Kuenenia stuttgartensis | reverse complement strand
GGAGCAGGAAGGTTTCATAGACCTTATCTTTGTGGTGTCGGCGAGTGGTGGCCACATGCACGGCCCCGTTTCTTTTTGGCATAACCCTATTATTACAAGGTTTTAGTGTGTAGTCAAGAGGAAGAAATGTGATTTTAGTGGCTACAAATCCGTCGGTCAGGGGTTCGAATCCCTTCGGGCGTACTTCCTTAAAGCCTTTCAGGTGAAGGGTTTATGGGTTAGAAGCTGGCTGATTTTTTTGGGTTGGGTTGTGTTTCTTCATGTCCTTAAAAGTCATTTCTCAATCGGCGGTTAATCTTGTCGCTCTTTGTCGTAGCGGCATCCTTTTTTCAAATTTCAAAAAAACGATTCGGCTTGACCAATTTGCCAAAATTTAGACGATCTCACAGATGATGAAAAATCATGGAACCCGTTTGCAAACCACTGGCATGACCTTCGCCATCTCCATGGCCATTCTTCTATCCATAAATGGCTGCGCAGCCACTGGATCAAAAGCGCCGAAAAGCTCGCTGAATGCTTTGAAACAAGCTGCCCAGGAAGAGGCTGAGACGACTCGTCGATTCTCAAAGGCGGCGATTTCGGCTTCGGAAATGCTCAAAAATCAGCCGGTTCAGGATTTTCGGGACACCATTGTTCCTTGATCCTGAGCCGATCCTAATCTTGAACCGCTAAAATCAAACCTCGTGAATCGACCCATATTCGGGCATGATCACAGGATTTTTTACAAATTTCTGGAGAGTTGGGGCAATCGCTTCCATGCTCTCAGGCTCACCGTGAACCAGAAAAGCCGTCTCAATCCCACCACCGGTTTGTTCATACCACCAAGCCAGATCTTCGGCGTCGGCGTGTCCTGAAAAGCCGTCCAACACATACACTGGACAACGCACCTGAACATCGCGGTCAAGAATCTTGATATCTCGCTGGCCGTCCACCAGCTTTCGGCCCAAAGTGCCTTCTGCCTGATAACTTACGATCACCACGGCATTTTCTTCTTCTTTTACGGCATGAAGCAAGTGATGACGCACCCGACCGGCATCGCACATGCCAGAACTGGCAATCACGATCATCGGGCCTGAGTGGTAATTTAATCGCCGCGAGTCTTCTGGAGTCTGGCAGACCTCGACATATCGCGAGCCGAAATATTCTTCATCCCGGTCCATCAATCGTCGAGCTTCCGGCGTGTAGGCGTCCGGAAAATCGCGGTGGATGTCGGTCAGGCGTGTAGAGAGCGGACTATCCACAAAAATCGGCATTGGCTTGACCCGAAACCTGTAAAACAATTCCTGAAGGCAATAGATCAGTCGCTGAGTCCGGCCCAGGCTGAATGCTGGAATAATAACTCGGCCGCGTTTGCGATGCGCTCTGGCCAGAATGGCGTGCAGACGCTTTAAAAGTACGTCGTAAGGCTCTAGCACTTTCCCGCCGTAAGTGGACTCGCTGATAAGGACATCCATGCCTGTGAGAATGGTTGGATCAGGCAGAAGGCCCATGTTGCGACGGCCCAGGTCGCCGGTGAACACAAACTTTCGATCCCGTTCACCCTCTTTGAACTTAAGCTCCACCATGGCAGACCCAAGTATGTGCCCGGCATCATGATAGGTCATGCTCAGGCCAGGCAGGATCTCGGTGGGAACTTTGTAGTCAATCCGCCGAATCTGATCTACGACATGTTCTACGTCAATCAATTCAAACAGAGGATCGGTCAGGCAATGTTGGGTGGCCTGGGCATAGGCCCATTCGTTTTTCTGGATCCTGGCACTGTCGCGGAGCATCACACCGGTGATGTCGCCGGTGGCGTGCGTGGCGTAAATATTTCCCTTAAAGCCTTGTCGTACAAGCCTTGGGAGTCGGCCAATGTGATCGTTGTGAGCGTGCGATAAAATCACGGCATCAAGCGTACGGGGATCGAACAGAAATTCGCGATTCAAGCTGTTCGGGTCCACTCGATCATGATCGTGCAGGCCACAGTCAAGCAGGACGCGGTGCTTACCTATCTCCAGCAAGTGTGCACTGCCTGTGACTTGCCGCGTTGCACCGTGAAACGTAATCCGCACCCTGACACACCCCTTTTTTGCCGCGATCATCCATCACAGATGCTGGCGTATGATTCCACGGCAACTCAGGCCGCATGTTTACGCTTTTTACGCATCGTTAAACTGTCTTGTATGTTAAATGGACCGCTTAAGTCAAGTTATTTCTCGATAGGAGGAGCAACTCCCATCGCTTTTCAACGACTTAAATCCACACATATCCAAGCCGTTTTCTTATCTCAAAATTCAGGAATGGGACTTGCCAACCATGGTATTCACCACTATCCTGCCAGTGTAAGGGCATGAAGATTCAGTACGAGATCTCTAATCGGTGGCAAATCCATGCGAATCTTGATCGTGAGCGGCGACGCCGGCGAATCTCTGGAAATTTTCTATCCCAAGTTTCGGCTTGAGGAAGAAGGCTGGTATGTTGCGATCGCTGCGCCCGAAAAGCGTATGTTCCAGTCAGTCGTTCACGACTTTGAACCAGGGTTCGACACTTACACGGAGAAGCTCGGGTATCGGGTGCAGGCTGATCTTGCCCTGAGCGAGGTGGATCCAACGACTTTTGATGCGTTGGTTCTGCCCGGTGGGCGTGCTCCGGAATATCTGCGTAACAACCCTGATGCCATCAAGATTGTTCAGCATTTTATCGAGTTCAAAAAACCGATCGCCACAAACTGCCACGGCCCACTGCTCTTATTCGCAGCGGGTTTGGAATCAGGCCGATGCATGACGGCCTATCCCGACTTGGCGATAGATGTAATGCAATCCAAAACTCAGTACAAAAACGAACCAGTCGTCGTTGACGGAAATCTTGTCAGTGTCAGGGGATGGCCAGACAACTCATCTTGGATGAGGGAATTTGTCAAACTGCTCAAAAAATGAGCCTGTATTGACCAGAGAATCACGAAATCATTAAATCCGCTTCGATTTCGTCAGTTCAGATCGGGGATCTGTCTGGCGTGATCGCGTTCGCGGGATTCGACTGATTTCGACGTTTGGCTTCCCAAACTTCGCGACGATCGACACTTACGGTCGATGGCGCTTCAATGCCGAGTTTGACTTTGTCACCACGGATTTCGACAATCGTCACCGTGATTTGATCATCGATGATGATCGTTTCATTTTTCTTACGGGATAGCACAAGCATGGGTCAACGTGGCTCCCACGGTGTCCAATCGGAAAGACGAACATCCTGATTTGATCGAAATTCATACGCTAAACAGAGTTCAGCAAATATAATTCCGACAGTATCAACATAACCGATAAACCTACAGTCGGTCAAGCTACCAGATACCCTATATTGCACAAGCTGCCTGAATAACCGTTAAAATTGGAAGTTCACCGTGAAACGTCTCGCAATCTTTGGAAATGTCGCCGAATTTTCCTCAAAACGAACATGCTGAGATCATTTGTGGCGGCGATAAAGCGAACCTAGCCCGAGGTCGTTCATCTCATTTTCAATGTCTTCAGGCGTTGCATTCGCGATCGTCTCACGGAGTTCCTGCACCAGTAGGTCAAAAAACTTTACGCGAGCCCGCTGAAGCGTCTTGCGAAACGCCTCTGCATTATACTTTTGTGGCGATTGTAAGTTGATCCGATCCACCAGATCCTGAATCGAAGCCTCTGGGTCGCTCACCCGAAGTTTCAAAATCGTCGAGTACCGGTTATTCGGAGTTCCAGCCTCGTAAAGTTCCAGTCGGCCCCAAACTCGTTTGATCAGAACTTCTCGCCAGACATGGTCGTAATCTTTGTCAGGCTGCTCTGGTTCAGGCAAATCACCGGGCGGAAGACTCGTCGTCTTTCGGTTCCTAAAGTGGTCCACCATAAGACGATGCAAAATCGTCCGCAGGTAGTCGCGGAACCGGCCTTTGGTCTCGTCAGCGCCTGAAAGCTTGTGGTTCAGAACTTTTGTCCAAAACTCCTGAAGTACGTCATCGGCAAGGTTTTGATCCTTGATCTTGATCCGCAGATATCGCTCCACAGCATCGTGATATCGCGAAATCAGCTCCTGCATCGCCATCTTGCCCTCAGGGCCTGGAATATGGGCTGCATGGATCTGTGTCCAGCTTGTTTTCAAGCTCGAGAGATGCTCAGGCCGAATTTCCGAAGGCTCAGGCGGAGGGATCAAAGTCAGAGGACCTTTTTCAAGATTAGGTTTCGATACATGTCTGATACCATAGTCATAACAATTGAGCAGACACATCGCAAGTCATTGTTGTCGAATCTGAAAAATATCTCTGAAATCCTACCCTTCAATCGCGAACTTGCTGATT
Source organism: Candidatus Kuenenia stuttgartensis (assembly GCA_945874095.1). Lineage (GTDB taxonomy): Bacteria > Planctomycetota > Planctomycetia > Isosphaerales > Isosphaeraceae > QWQI01. The sequence goes on along the minus strand of CAMCFM010000235.1, from coordinate 2,707 downwards.
TCCTTTTGTCGATTATTGGCCACCTGACAAATCTCGTAAAAATCCAATCAAATCCGCTATATCCTGATGATTTAGAACTTGCTCCAGGCCTTCAGGCATGAGTGATCGGCCGGTGGATCGAATCGCTTCAATTTCAGCACGAGCCACCTCATCCTCAAGCCCCTCTGCTCTCCGAAGCCGGATCATCGAAGCATTTTCCTGAATCAGCAAACCGGAAAGCGTTCGACCATCTTTCGTCAACACAATCACACCCATACCATCTGGGCTGGCATCTCGGGCAGGGTCGAGTATTGAAATCATCAGGTCGAGCTTGTTTTTACCAGCAACACTCACCAGTTCTGGCCCGACTCTGGCCCCTTTGCCACGATAAGAATGACAAGTCTGGCAATTCTTTTCGAAAAGCATTTTTCCGTTGGAGGTACTGGCTGACAAGGATAACGCGGGTTCATATTTGCGAATCAACTCCTTACGATCACTCGTTGGAGCATCTTTCAAAGTAGTTGCAACCCGTGTCTGAAAAGCTGGATCGCCGAGCCTCCGTAGGATATTCCGACTTGCTGGATCAATCTCGGCTGCTGACAATTGATTCTGAGCCATGGCATCAACCAATCCAGGAGCAAATTTCAGGCTTGATGCAACCGTGGTCACAACCGATCGACGAGTTGCCAATGAAAGCTCGTTCCAATGCTTAAACAGCTCTTTCAATAATTTCTCATCGACAATTTTTGGGAATAATCGAGCACAAGTCGCCTGAAGTTCAATCGGCTTATCGGCTTTGATCATTTGAATAAAAAAGTGGCGAGCCACTTCCAATCGTGAATTCGCCAAAACATTTAATGCCAAAGCACGGCTCCAACCTTCGCCTTTTTCGTCTTTAACCATCGCTTCCGCTTGATCCAGAATGGCATTCAATCGCTTGTGAATCTGAGAGTTTGCTTTGATTCGATCCATTTGCTCTGGATTTACCGATTGCAATAAACCATTCACCAGAGCGATTGACACGCTCTGGTTTTTTGCATTTGAAGCGAGAATTATCAAATCGTCTGATTCTTTCAATAGATCCTTGCCGATAGAATCGCGAGCCACCTGCTCGAGAAATTCTGATTGCATTTGAGTTGGCTTTGTAATCCACTCAGGATTACGAGTCATCAAGACTTCCAAAAAGACCAATGGCTTTTGATGAATCGCATCAATTACAGCCGAACGGATCCACGGCGAATCTGCATCCCGGGATGCAATTGTGGCCAAAGCTGCCAAATCCTTTTCGGATTTATCCTTCAGATTGGCCAAGGCTAAAACGACTTGCAATCGAACACGAATGGAAGAATCGCTGGCAAGTGTCTCCAATTCTTTCTTGAAATCCGGACGACTGATTTTTATCAGCCTGACAGCCTGTTCACGGACGTTTTCGTTGTTCGAATGCAAAGCTGACTTTAATGAAATATCGTCGATTGCATTTAGGGCCGCCAGCGTCCAAAGAGCCTGCACAACTGCTATCGCTTGAGTGGATTTCTGACAAATTTGCCGCAATGGTTCGATGGCTTTGAGATCCTGACGCTCAACAATCAGCCTCTGGGCGGTATCCCGGTACCACGAGTTGGGATGCTCTAAAAGCTCGACCAGAGCCTTTGTTTCCAAGGCTCCTGGAATAATGATTTCCTCTGGCTTCTGGGAGTTTATGGATTGAATCTTCCAGATTCGTCCGCGCTGATGGCCTTCGCGAAAATCGACGGAATCACGCTGTTTTTCAGGCACAAACGCTGGATGTTCCACCCATGCCCGACAAAAGTCAACGACATAGAGGGACCCATCAGGCCCGTTCGATAAATTCACGGGCCGGAACCACGGATGCGCCGATGCCAGAAACTCCCGTCCTTGCTCAACCCGTTGGGCCACGAAAGTAGGGCCTGAAGGCTGAAGCTGTCGGTGATGGATCAGGCTGCTCAGAGGCTCGCAGACAAACGCGTGGCCTTGATAATTTTCTCCAAGCCGACTATCGCGATTGATGACGGGGCCACAGGTTGCATTAAAGAATGCAACGGTTTCTCCATTAAAACGTTGTTGGGCTGGAGCCAGTGAATAAAGTCTGCCGCCGTCGTCCATGTTCAGGATTTCGGCAACCTGGCCAGTGGATGGCCCGTTGTTTTCTATGACCACATGACGAATTGGGACCGTGTTCCATGATGGAAACCGGTTGCCCCAATCGTCTCTCGGAAGTCCAAACTGGCTGAATCCAGCGATTGGCTGAAACTCGCCTGTCGCGGGCCTGATACGAATATCATTTCTTGCAATATTTAACGCTTTATCTGGAGCATCGTTTGGCCGGCGGATCGCACCACCGCTTCGTCCATTGGCCAGATAAATCCAGTTGTCGAGACCCCAGGTGGGGCTGTTCACGCGCAGCTGTTGATTGCCTTCTCCAAAGCCTGTGAGAATGACTTTTCGCTCATCAGCCTTACCGTCGCCGTCCGTATCTTTGAGGAAGATCAGGTCGGGTGCCGAGGTGACCAGTATTCCGCCATTCCAAGGCAAAACGCCGCTGGGATATGCGAGTTTTTCGGCAAAAAGTGTGAACTTCTCATAGATCCCATCGCCGTCCCGATCCTCCAACCGCTTGATCTGACCGCCTGAACCATCTGCTGGATAGTCTGTCATCTCCACAACATACAGCCGCTTGAACTCATCCCAGGCGATGGCCACAGGGCTT